>JAFGXH010000041.1 GCA_016936735.1 bacterium | reverse complement strand
TACTCTCAGGGTCAACAGCTGGATTTTATCCAGAAAAAAATATAAAAGGGGGTCAATCGATGAAAAAGCTTAAATCGAAAGAGTTAAAACCTCTCGAAGTTAAAGTGGAAAATGATAACGTTGAACGTGCAATATCCACTCTTAAAAGAAGAATGGCAACTGAGGGAGTTTTAAAAACTTTAAAACAAAAACGTTATAACGTTAAACCTGCAATTGCTAACAAAATAAAAAGTCTTGAGGCTGAAAGAAGACGCCGTAAAGAACGTAAAATGAGAAGCAACTAGTCTTGGGGTCGCGAAAGCGGCCTTTTTTATTATACAATTCCCAAAAAACACTTGAATTATTACCATAAAAAGAGTAGTGTATCCCTTTTGGGTTTAGGAAAATAATGAGTACAATTGGTTTTCAGGATTTTGGGTTAAGTGAAGAGATGGTATTGGCATTAAAAGAGAAGGGATTTGTTTCTCCAACAGAGATACAGGTTAAAGTTATCCCAGAACTTTTAAAAGAGAGATGTGATTTAATTGGTCAAGCACAGACTGGAACAGGAAAAACAGCAGCATTTGCAATACCAATCTTAGAGAGAATTAGAAGTAATGGTGAGGTAAAAGCTTTAATATTAGCTCCAACAAGAGAGTTAGCTATTCAGGTTTCAGATGAAATATACTCCCTAAAAGGTAGAAAAAATTTAAGAACAATGCCTGTTTATGGTGGTCAATCTATAGAGCAGCAGATTAAAAAAATAAAAAAAGGGGTTGATATTATTGTTGGAACTCCTGGAAGAATAATGGATTTAATGGAGAGAGGTATTCTTTTTGTTGATTCATTAGAGTATTTTGTGCTTGATGAGGCTGATGAGATGCTCAATATGGGGTTTGTAGATGATATTGAAAAGATATTAGAAGCAACCAATAGTGATAAAAAAATGCTATTCTTCTCTGCAACAATTCCAGACTCTATTATGGAGATTGCTCATAAATACATGTCTAAACCCAAAGTAATAAAAGTTGCTGCCAAAGAGTTAACAACAGAGTTAACAGAACAGATATATTTTGAGGTTAAAGAGGAGGATAAATTTGAAACACTTTGTCGTGTTTTAGATTTTAAATCAGATTTTTATGGAATTGTTTTTTGTCAAACAAAAATTGAATCAGATGAAATAGCAGGAAAATTAAAAGAGAGAGGTTATGATGCAGAGGCTCTTAATGGTGATCTTTCTCAAGTAATAAGATTAAAAATATTGAGTGAATTTAAATCAAGAATTATTAGAATTTTAGTTGCAACAGATGTTGCCTCAAGAGGTCTTGATGTTCAAAATTTAACACATGTTATAAACTACTCAATACCTAAAGAGGCTGAGTCTTATGTTCATAGAATTGGTAGAACAGGTCGTGCGGGACAAAAAGGGATTGCAATAACATTTGTAACACCAAAAGAGAGTTTCTCTTTACAAAAAATTCAGAGAGTTACAAAAACTGGTATTAAAAAAGAGCATATTCCTAGAGTTCAAGAGGTGATTCAGGCAAAAAAAGAGCTTTTATATGCTTGTGTAAAAGAGATTCACAAAGAGGATGATCATAAAAAATATATCTCAATTGCAAGAGAATTATTAGATTCATTAACTCCAGAGGATGCTATTGCATCTCTATTAAGACATATTTATGATGATGATTTTCTTCCTGAAAACTATACAGAGATTGAAGAGGTTCGATTTAATGTTGAAGATAAAGTTCGTCTTTTTGTTGCTCTTGGAAAAAAAGATGGCTTTACTCCAGTAAAACTTCTTGATTTACTTAATCAAAAAGCAAAAACTCCAGGAAGAAAAGTAAGAGATATCAAAATATTTGATACCTATTCTTTTATTACTGTTCCTTTACAAGAGGCTGAATATATTATGAGAGCCTTAAATAAACATGGAGATTCAAAAAAACCTCTTGTTGAAAAAGCATCTCCAAAAACATCAGATGGTGGAGATTTTAAGAAAAAAACAGACAAAAAAGAGATTCTTAGACCAAATTCAGATAGAAAAAACTCTAATTTTTCAGAAAAAGGAAGAAGAGAGTATTCAACAAGAAAGAAATAGTCTATTAAAAAAACAAATTCAACTTATTATATCTCTATTATTCATACATGAACAGTGGGTTTTAACCCACTGAGTGGTGATGAACTATTTTGTATTCTCTCGCAGGGCACTAAAGTACCCTGTTCATTTAATTTTCTTTATTTGTAACAACTGCAACTGTTGTCATATTCCTACATGAACAGTGGGTTTTAACGCACTGAGTAGTGATGAACTATTTTGTATTCTCTCGCAGGGCACTAAAGTACCCTGTTCATTTAATTTTCTTTATTTGCAACAAACACAACAATTATCACATTCATACATGAACAGTGGGTTTTAACCCACTGAGTTGTGATGAAGAGTATTTTTTATATTTTTTTTTAAAGAACCCTCTCCCTAAATCCCTCTCCAATACTTGGCGAGGGACTTGAAGAAAGGAGATGATATAATTTTCTTTATTTGCAACAAACACAACAATTATCACATTCATACATGAACAGTGGGTTTTAGCCCACTGAATGGTGATGAACTATTTTGTATCTTTTGTATTACTTACTTATAATTATTTGTAACCAAATGTATTATATGCTTCTACTGATTCTTACATTTTTTCTGCTTGGGAACTCTTTGCGTTATGTACTTTTAACTTTTTTTCTATTTAGGAACTCTTTGCATTGCGTACTTTTAACTTTTTTTCTGTTTATGAACTCTTTGCATTGCGTACTTTTAACTTTTTTTCTGTTTAGGAACTCTTTGCGTTGCATACTTTTAACTTTTTTTCTATTTAGGAACTTTTTGCGTTGCATACTTTTAACTTTTTTTCTGTTTGGGAACTCTTTGCGTTGCATACTTTTAACTTTTTTTCTGTTTGGGAGCTCTTTGCGTTACGTACTTTTAACTTTTTTTCTGTTTAGGAACTCTTTGCGTTGCGTACTTTTATAATAAAATAGATAATATCGCAAAACATTTAGGTATGAATTTAAGATTTTAATGTTTTAAGAAAAATATACGCCAAAAATAAAAGATAAATCAGATGAAATCTATAACTATATTAAAAATCTACTCAATAGTGATTAAAAAATCTCTTGTAACAGCCATATGCTGCATATTAGTTGCCGCAGAATCACTTTGTAAAACAGGTGAGAAGTATGAGTCTAACTCTGTTTGAGTATATATTCTACTATCAAAAACTAATCCTGTTGGATAAGTTAATTTTTGAGAACTATTGTTAATATTTGTATACTCTGTTGGTACTTGAAGCTGCTCTAGAGTTGGATCAACTAATACAAAATCATAATGACTACTTCCTGTTGCATTTGTTGCATAATCACCATTTTTGTCAAGAGGAAATCTTCTTGGATTAGAGTTTGCATCATTATACTGATATGTTGCAAAAATAGTTTCACCACTACACTTTCCAAATCCACTATCACTTACAGATGATGTTCCATTAAAATCACCTCCAACAATATAGTAGTAGGCATTTGGATGTTGTTGTTTTAATGTTTTTATCTGACAAGCAATAACTTGTGCAGCACCAACTTGATCACTTGCAGGACTTGTATGAAGATGAACACTTACAACAAATAGCTCTTTATCCCCAGGAATATCAATAATAGCCCAATCTAAATCACGATTACTTATATATGGATCATCCCATAAACCACTCTCAATTATTGGCCATTTACTTATAACCCCATTTGGTATCTGACCAGTTCCTCTTGAATAGTAAAACTCTGTTCCAAATGCTTCATCAACAAACTCTCTAATATCTGATGATGAGTTTGATCCATAGTTAAACTCCTGAATCATAACAACATCAGGTTTTGTTCCCTGAAAAATTCTTGTTCCGTGCCCAGGATCATAACTTTGATAGTTTCCACTTGAAATATTTGCAGCCTGAAGCTTAATATGTAATTGAGAAATCTGACTACAAACACCATTATCTAAAACAAAACCATCATCACAAACACAAGAACCATCATCTTGATTACAATGAGCATTCTCAACACAAGTTACACTTTCACAAAGATCTATATCAACACAATAATGGCTAGAGTCACAACTCTGATTTGTACTACAATTTGAAGCACTATCACAACGACCACTATTTAGTTCACAATTACCATTATCAGAATTACATGTTTTCCAAGAGTCACAAGTTACATTAAGGCATAAATCATCTCTAACACATATAGAGCCCTCAAAATGATAACTATTATCACAAACATCACAATAATCACCAGCATATCCTTGATCACAAACACAAAGAGCAACAGACTCATCTGATAAACACTCTCCATGAGCTCCACAATCAACAGAGTCACATAAATCTACACAGTAATGATTATCATCACAGCTTTTTCCAACTCCACAATCATTTGTTGTGTCACAACGACCACTATCTAGTTCACAACTACCACTATTTGGATTACATGTTTTCCAAGAACTACATGTTATATTTTCACAAAGATCAATCTCAACACAATTAAAAGAGCCTTCTGTATTTACACATTGATATCCAGTTTGACAATTATCTGCTCCTAGTTGACACTCATCAATATCGGAACAGTTTAATCCACTACCAGTAAATCCAGATTTACATTCACAACTAAAAGAGCCAGTTGTATTGATACAATTTGCATTCTCATCACAGTTATCTGTTCCTAACTGACACTCATTAATATCAATACAGCTTAAACCATCATCATCAAAACCACTATTACAATTACATTTTGCTGAACCATTCTCAACAACACAAACACCATTATTTGAACAGTTTTGATTTTCACATGGATTTGATTGATTTACACAGTTATGATTCTCATCACAAATCTCTATTTCAGAACAATCTGTTTGAGAATCACAACGTCCTATTTTTAGTTCACAGGAGCCATTCTGAGAGTTACAACTTTTCCAAGAGTCACAAACAACATCTTTACATAGATCAACACTATCTTGAACACAGATATCATTCTCAAGATGATATCCACTATTACAATTACATTGATAACTATCTCTATATGCAAGACAAGTTGTTCTATTCTCCTCAGTACATGGGTTTGGATCACAAACATCAACCTCAATCATTTTACAAAAATATCCATCTAAAACATAACCATCAATACAATCACAACGAAAGTGTTCATCTTCTTGAACACAAACAGTTCTATTTAAAATTGTTGTACATGGATTTGGATCACAAGGATCGCTACTCTCTTCTGTATTACAAGAGGTAATAAATATTGATAGAAATAGTGAAAGTAAAACAAAAATATTTTTGTTTGAAAATAAACTCATAGAGACTCCTTAAAAAATTTTTGGAAAAATCCAAAAAATATTAACTATTTTATGTTATTAATATAGTATAAAAAAAGTTTTTTATAGTAACTATTCAGCGGAATTTAAATTTTAGATAAAAAACTATTTTTTTCTTTTCCCCTTTTTCATCTTTTTAGTAAATAAAATTAGGATTTTACCTACTTTTTAAGTCCCTCTCCAAGTATTGGGGAGGGATTTAGGGTGGGGGTTCTTCTAAAATTTAAAAAAATAACTAAAATCAGTTTCTGCTGAATAGTTACAAAAAAGTTTTTTATAAGTCATACAAGATATATCAATATCTTTATATAGAAAAAATCTATATTAAAAACAGTTTACCATGTTTTACTATTTTTTCAATATATTAGTTTCAATTTTTTTGCTATTTAATTGTGTATTTTTTGAGATTTTAATTATCAATTATCCTCTTTAACACAACGAAAACCATAAATATATGTAATAGCAATTGGAAGATTAAATGTTTTATTATTATTATCACTAAGATACTCTTTATGAGTGTTAAATGCTCCACCAACTAATACTTTATGTCTCTCTTCGCTATTTTTCCATGAGCTACTCCATTCCCAAACATTTCCATTAATATCATAAACTCCATAAGTATTTGGTTTTTTTGCTCCTACTGGATGTGTTATATATTCTGAGTTATCAGAATACCATGCAATCTCATCAAAAAAGTTACTATTTAACACATTTTTTTCATTTAATACTATAAAAATTAATTCATCATCAGTTGGCAAACGTTTCTTTTGCCATTCACAATATTTTTTTGCTTGGTAATAATCCACACAGACAACTGGTTTATTTTTATTTTGAAAAATTAATGGTGGATTTTTTTGAATTAGCTCATCCCCTTCATAAACCCAACAGCTATTATCATCATAATGTTGTTTTTCACAAAATCCAGCATTAACACATTTTTCATACTCCTCATTTGTTACCTCATAAATATCAACATAAAGCTTTTTAGTTAATATTTTAATCATATTATAGGGGCTTTTTGTATTCTCTTGAATATTTTTCTGATTTTCCATTTTTTGTTGGGGGTGATTTTTATTCTTTATTAATCTGAGTGAGAAACTATCAATAAACTCAGAGAGTTTTTTCTCATTATTAATATCATCATCAAAAATATCTTTTTGAGAAACCTCTTTAATCCCTTTTTCTAAATCAATGATAGATGTGTTAAAAATATAGGAGCGATTTCCTTTTGTAATCTCTATTTTTATGATTTTTTTTGCTGAAACCATTTTTCCAACATCTATAAGACAAGAATCATCATAACAACTCTTTTTTCTCTGTTCACTTTGCTCTTTTAAAACCTCATTTTGGATTTTTTCATCAATAAGATATATTCTATTTTTTGTTAATAACTCCTCAACACCACCTTTAATATTTGATAAATTTGATATTGAGAGTTTAAAATTTACTGAATTAATAAATAGAACAACTGACTCATTTTCTGCAAAAATGTTGAGACTAAAAAATAAAAAAATCAATATAAATCTCATAATAACTCCTATAATACTATTTTACAACAGTCTAAAAAATATAAATCTATAAAAATATAACATTTATCTAATTAAAAATATTAATTTTTATTTAGATAAAGATTAAATTATCTAAATAAAGTTAATAAATATCTACTATTTTTTATTAAACTTAAAGAGTTAATTAAAAAATTCTTAAAAATCTCTTGAATTAAGAGATTTTATATTTAAAATACTCTATTAGGAGATTTGGATTTAAATTATGAACACAATAGAGACTCTAAACCAATTCAAAATAAAAGATAACTTATGGATATTTCCCGTTCTTCATCAAGGGACTATTTTTTCAAATTTAGTTAGAGATGTTTTAACTTTAATAAAACCAGATAGAGTTGCTTTAGAGCTACCATCTTGGGCAAAAGAGAGTTATATAAAATCTGTTTCTAAATTACCAGAGATAACAGCTATTCTTTATGGAAGTAGAGATAGTTTTGATAAATATTATATGCTAATTCATCCATCTGAACCATTTACAGAGGCTGTTAGATTCTCAATTGAAAATGGGATTAAGTTAGATTTTATTGATAGTGACACTGTTCTTTATTATGAGCATCAAGACCCATTTTATGACCCTTTTTATATTCAGCAACGAGGATACCATGGTTTTTTTGATGATTATAAAGATTTTCCATTTAAAAAATCAAAAGAGGATAGACTTCGTGAAAAAACAATGGGCTATAATTTGGCTAATATTATAAAAACCGATTCAAAAACTGTTGTTTTTTTAGGAATATCACACTATAAATCTGTTATTGAGTATATTGAATCACCATCAATATCGATTTTCTCATCATTTAAACCAAAAGTCGAATTAAGGTCATTAGATTTTAGAACAATCAATGCAATACATCCTGAATATCCTATTTTTGACTATTTTTATGAGCTTTTAAGGAAAAAAACTATTTTAAATGAGTCTCAAATAGATAGTTTTACAAAAGTAAAAAGTAAATTTAAAATTGTAGAGGGAAAAAAAGGAGATCTATCATATCTTTATGAGGAGAAAAGTAATGATATCTATAGAGAGATTATTCAGAGTAATCAGAGTTTTCCAGATATTAGAAAATTCTTGATAGAGATATATAAAAAGGCTGGAGAGATATATTCTGTAAGATATAAAGATGTTTTTCATAATTGGCAACTTAAAAATATGGTTAAATTTGGTAGAAATCTTATGATTCTGAATAATGGAGTTATTCCAGATTTTTTTACAGCACTGGAGGTTGCAAAAGGGTGTGTTGATGATAACTATGCTTATGAATTAATGGAGTTGTTGGGATATTATCCATATCAACCAGAAACTCCATCCTATCCTCTTTTAGATCTCTCTGAAATTATGAAATATCACTCAATGTATATTAGAAGAAGAGATAAGCATCAAGCAAAAATGCCAATAAGAGACCGAAAAAAAATGGGGAAACAGGAGAATTGGGCAAAAGATTTCTCAAGAGGTTATATATGTTCGTATCAACCTGAAGATATTGTAATTGAGGAGTTTGGAGATTTTTTAAAACAGAGAGCAAGAGGTATTCTTCAAAGTGAGCTTTTTAAAAGTGAGCCATTTATAAGCTCTTTTTATGAGGGAATTGATATAAAAGAGACATTAAGAAAAAATAATGGTTCAATATATATAAAAAGATTAGAGCCAATGAAAGGGGATGTTGGTTCTGTTGTCTTTATTTTTGATGAGGATTTAAAAGATGATATTTATACTTATAAAATGACTTGGCAAGGGGAGCATGAACAGGAGTCAGATATGGCTTTTTATGCAACTCCAATAACATCAGATGTAGTTGGTCCTGGAATCTTTCGCTCTGAATATGGTGGATTTCTTTTGTCATATCCACCAAGAAGAGTTTATGATGTTTGGGAGGATAGAGATTATAAACAGATTACATCAAAAGCTGAAAAACTTTTAATGGCAGCCATTGATTACAATATACAAAAATATGTAGTTTATGTTGCAAAAAATCCGCCTAAAACAAAATATTTAAGTTATGCTAGAAGATTAGGTATGGATATTGTTTATATGCCTATTGCTGCTTTCTCAAAAACAACAATTCAGAAACTTAAAACTTTTCATATTCTCTCATCTCATAAAGTCCGAGATTATGCCAAAGATTATATATTCTAGATAAAGTTAAGTGGTATTACTATTTTGGGATACTATTTGAATCGACAAGTTACATTATCAACATTGATTATATTTTCTGCATTAGTTGTTAATCTTACATCAAATAGAAATTCAAAAGAGTCAGAATCTGATTCTGGAGTAAATGAGTAGTTTATTGTTGTCCACTCAGTTGTATCTAATGAGTTTGATACTCCTGTGATTACTGTTGAGGTTGATGTTAATATATAACCCATTCTAAAATTTCCTTTTCCCTTAACTTTAGCAGAGCAACTATATGTTTTATTTCCAATAATAGACAGAGCTTCTGTTGAGAAATATTTTGGAGCACTTGTACTATTTTTTAAAGATACAACATGATTTGTCTCATTTCCAACCTCTTCAATAAGTGTTGAATCAGTCAATGTTGTTTTTATCCCTTTCCAGAATGGAATAGGATCCTCTTCAGTTGTCTCCGCCTCAAATGAACCATTTAAAATAAGCTCTTTATAGCAACTTCCAGACTCATCTGCAATATATCCCTCTTCACATTGGTCACATTGATCACCTGTATTACCAACTTCACAATGATATGTACAAACATACTCCTCTGGTGTCCAAGCCTGATTATCAATATCCCAATTTTGAGTATAATATCCATCAGAGTTTCCTGCATCCCAAACAATATGTTGTGGAACACTATTATAATTATCACATTGAGTTAATTTTGTATTAGAAACACATAATCCTGCCTCAAGATGATACTCATCTGCACAAATATCACAATTTGGATGATTGGTATACCCTATTTCACAACTAAAAGTACAAACTTTTGTCTCTGGTTCCCAACTTGATAACTCTGAGTTCCAAATTTGAGTAAAATATCCATCTAAATTATCAGAGTCCCAAGATATATGTTCTGGAGCTGTTGCTAACTCATCACACTCCATTAATCTCTCATCTGATATACATAATCCACTGTCACCATCTAAATGAGCATCTGAATGACAATTACAAACAGCCTCAAATGTTGCTGATATAGAGCAATCTGCATACTCACCACATGGAGAAGGAGAGCATGGATCATCATAACACTCTAACTGATTATCTGGATTCTGTAGATATCCATCATCACAAATACAGTAAGGTCTTCCTGTTCCATCAATATCACAAGAACCATGTTCACAAGTAACTTGAGAACAATCAGGAATTAAAATCTCTAAATCATAAGTGTTTGCAACAGGAGATGCTGTATTTCCTCGTACTCTTAAATAGTATATCCCACTATTTGGAGCAACATATTGAATATCCTCATTATCTGTTAAAGAGTTTGAGTTTGCAAGAGATGTAACTCCATCTGTTCCATATAATCTTAAATCTAAATCACCTTGATTATGTGTGAAATATATATATGCAAAAAGTTTATCTCCAGCATTTAATGGAATTGCATAGTAATCTATGTCACTTGGACATATTGATAGGTTATTATATCTACCTATTGAAACAACAGCATTACTTTCTGCATCATCAATTGTGTTATTAGATTCAAAATAGTCTGGTAGACATTGTCCACTAATACTTATTCTTTTTCTAATTTGATTATCTGTTTCATCATACTCTGCAATTTGATTTGTTCCATCTATCTTTCCAATAAGATAGTATGATGCAGTTGCAATATCTGAAGGTAGAGTAATTCTGCTCTGTTTTTGAATTGATTCATCCATTGCAAAATATGTTATGTTCTCACGATAAACTAATCTATCATCATCTGAAACAAGTGCATCTGTTGATAAATAAAAATCATATGTGAATGGTAAAGTTATATCTCTTGTTGAAACAGATTTCAAATCATAAACAACATCAAAATCCTCATTTGCCTCTAAAAAGCTTTGAAGAACACTCATCTCTGTTGTTTTAAGATTATAACCATCTGTTATTCCTGTCAATTGTAATGTATATGGTTGGTTTGTAATCCCACTATATGTGGATGAGGATTTATACACTTTTAAAATATAGAAACCTGTTGATGTTGGAGTGTATGTAATTGTTTCTGTGTCTGTATAACCATCAGAATCAGCAACTACATTTGTATATGAGCTTGTAATATCTGTTGTTCCTGGTGAATATAGATATAGATCAATATTTCCCTCATTATCATCATCAAATGTTGCAATTGCTTTAAATTGTCTATTTTTTGTTAAGTAAACAAGATAAACATCCATATCACTATTACAAACAAACAGATTCTCATATGTTCCATTACCAATAATTTTGCTTAAAAGAGGTGTTACACCATTTGGTTCAAAATCATCCCAAGTACATGTTGATGTTCTATTAACAGAGACTCTTTTTATAAAAGTGTTATTCTCTTCATCAGTCTCTGTTATTTGATCATTAGGATCTGCTTTTAAAATAAAATAGTATTCACCAACTGGTAAATTCTCTGTTAATGTTAACTCCTCATCAAAAGATACAAAATCCAAAATATTTAAAGAGTCTCCAGGAATTACAGAAAGAATTAAATCATCATCTGATATACGTTGATCAAGTGATAGATATGCAACAACTTGATAGTTCCCTGTTGGATTGTTTCTTAAATTCTCCATTGTATAATAGATATTAAAAGCCTCTCCTGTTTTTATATTCTGAGTTCCAATAGAGACATCTCTTAATAGTAAATCGGTTCCAGGACCACCAACCTCTTCATACTTGATTTGAACTTCATAGTCAGATTTTGTAAATGTAGAGGCTGTTTTAGGAAAAAAGTGTAGGTAATAGTCTACCTCATCTTCAGGATTTATAATATTTTTTTCTAAAACCTCATTTCCTGTTGTTATGCTTGATGCAATCTCTACTAATCCATCATCACTACTTTTATATAGTTTTACATCAATATTACCACCACTTAATTGAGTCATATCAATGCGTAGTTTATGTGTTGCAGAGAGTGCAGATAATAGATACCAATCCTCATCTTGATCACATAAGCGAGCAGTAAAATTTGCTGTTGGTATATCTGATGCAATTGAGGATAAATCATTTCTTTCATAACTATCTGCATTACAACCACTTGTTGATTGAACTACAGATACCCAATCAGATTTTATAGTATTATTTGTCTCCTCTGTTTCAGGAACAATATTGTCATCATCACATTTTATGAAAAATCTGTAATCTCTATCTCCCATATTTGTAGGAACTACAAATGAAAAATCTGTTACCTCAAAACTTTCACCCTCTAAAATATTATAAACAACAACTTTTTCATCTAATCTTGTATCTTTTTCATCAAGAGTCTCATTAGGTGAGAAATATCCTCTACAATAGAATGTAGCTGTATTACTAGGGGCATCTTCAGATTCTCTTCCTGTATTATGAATAATAAAGCTTGCAGAAGCAGAGTCTCCTGCTTTAAATGAGGAGGCAGAAAGATTTAAATCTGAAATAGTTATATCATTATCATTTCCTCTTGTTGTAACTGTAAAACAGGTTGTAATAATGTTGTTTTCCTCATCACATTCACCAATAATTGATGTTACATCAGCATGAATTGTAACACAATATTGATCTGATGTTAATCTATTTGGAAGATTTGTTACAACTGTTTTCTCTTGAGTTGATTCAGGAGCTAAAAGGGGGATATTATAGTTTTTAACCATATAGGTGTCATTATCTAATATCTCTGTTCCAAGGGGTCCTGCAAACACTTTACTAATAAAAGATGTAACAGTATTAGTTCCATTATTTGTTAAGTTAAATTTGATTGTATATGGAGAGCCCTCAAATGCTGGATTTGGTAAAATTTGAAGATTCTCAATACCAATATCCATTGTACATATTTGGGATTCAATAACCTCAATCTCTCTTGAATAAGTGTTGTTATTAGTATAATCAACCTCTTCAAGAGCTCTTACTCCATCCTCTTCATAATTTAAATCAACAATAAGATAGTAATTACCAATATCAAAACTTGAATCAATAGGAACAACAATAGATAATGATTTATCAACCGTTTTACCTGCTCCAATTGTTGGAATAGTTGAATCAGACTCCAATTCGGGTGTGATAAGAGTATCATTTTCATCTAAAATCTGGTTTTTAGAGAAGAAATATCTTACTTTTGAGCCAATAGCAGGTCTATCACCTCTATTTCTTATGGAATAAGATAAAGATAAACTTCTACCTTTTTGAATTGGTATTGATGGTGATACTGTGATATTTAATGGAATAATATCTACACCTGTTAAAGTTGTTCCAACTGTTATTTTTGCTGAAACATAAGTGTTATTCTCTTCATCTGTCTCTTTTATATCATTTGTTGGATCAAGATAAAAGAGAAGATAGTACTCCCCAAGCTCATTTATAACAATAGAGGATGTTTGAATGTGTGTATCATCAGGTCCTAAAGATGATGAGATATAATCATATTTTAAAATAGTATCATTATCATCAAGAGTTTGGTCTTCAGAAAGTGCGATTTTATATGAAAATGGAGAAGCAGTTGTTCTTCCCTGATTTTTTATTTTAAAATTTACAGAAAATGGATCATCTTTTATAAAATATTGAGGTAACTCTATTGATTCAACAACTAAATCAGGAGAACGACTATCTCCACCTAAAATCTCTAATTGAGATAGTAAAGTAAGATAGTTATCAGCCTCATTAACCTCAATATAGGTATTCTCCGCATCTGCTCTAACAATAACCCAATAAAGCTCAGGTGTAATATCTGTTGGTACAATATAATTTATATCTACTGTCTCAATTCCACCTGCCTCAATCTCATTTATTGTTTCTGAACCAATCTCAATATCCTCATCACTCCAATTTTGATCTAATGATAGATATACTTTTACAGTTGATTCATTTTTTGCTTTTTCATTTCCAAGATTTACAATTTTTCCATGAAGTGTTCCACCCTCTCCAGGAGAAATAACAAGATTATCCATTGATGAGGTTTGGACTTTAAAATCAACTTGAGATCTAACTCTAAAAATAATCTCTTCAGAATAGCTCTCCTTATCATTATCTGTTAAAGTTATTTTTGCTGTATATATCCCCTGATTTGGATAGGAGTGTTGATGAATGTAGTCATCACTTGTTTTTATAATTTCACTATTATCACCAAAATCAATCTCAAAAGATCTAGGTTTATCACCTGTTATTGATGTTGTAATAATATTAATAATTGGTGTGAATGGATCTGTTTCTGAAGCAAATCCAGATTGATTTGAAATATTAACTTCAAAATATGGCTCCTCTAATCCATTAGTTTCATCACTATCTTTATTATCGGTACATGATAATAGTGATATTGAAATAAGGATAGTAAAAAGCCAGATAATAGTATTTTTCATGTAAACCTCATCAAAACCTGTTTGGATTGTATAAGATATTGTATTTTTTGTCAAGAATGTGATTAAAGATTAAAATTTTTTCAAATGATATTACTCATCATTTTTTCCCCAACCACCACCTCCTGGTGTCTCTATTATAACTCTATCACCTTTTAAAAGCTCTAATGTAACTTTTCCATCAATAAAAATCTCTTTATTTGTATTATATTTTATATAGTAATTTACCCCACGTTTTCCAGTTTTACCACCATCTAATCCATAAGGAGATTTTAATCTTCTTTCTGAAACAATTGTAACAATACAATCAGACATAACCTGATACTCTTTTATAACTCCACAACTTCCATTTGAAACACCACCACCACCAGAGCCTTTTCTTGTCATAAAACGTAATATTCTAATTGGATAACGATGCTCTATTGACTCTATAGACTCATTTAATACTGCCATCATATGTGTTTGAAGTGCAGGAGGTGGATTATATCCAATAGCAGCACCTACTCCACCTGGAATGGTTTCATAAAAAGTAAATGCTTTATTTTTTTGAGAATCAAATCCCATTATTGTAATATTATTCATAGTTCCTTGACTTGCAGCAGGAATTTTATCTGGAATAGCTTTAGATAGTGCTCCTAAAATAACATCAACAACTCGTTGAGCAGTCTCCGTTACACCACCTGCAATACTTGATGGATATGAGGCATTCAGTATTGTATGTTTTTTTGTTTGAATCTCTATTGGTCTCATACAACCATCATTTAAAGGAATATCTTTTTCAATAAGAGAGCGTAAAACATAAAATACAGCAGCATATGTTATACTATAAACAGCATTTAAAGGTCCTCTTACAACTTCATGGCTTTTAGAAAAATTAAAAATAGCTTTATCACCTTTAATATCTATTTGAACTCTAAGTTTTATCTTTTTATTTCCTAATCCATCACCATCTAAATAATCAACAAAACTATACTCTCCATCAGGAATAGATTCAACTGTTTTTTTCATCCAATTTTCAGAGTAATTCATTAGGGATTCAGCACCTCTATATAACTCCTCATATTTATATCTATTTAGAAGTTGTAATAAATTCTCTATTCCTGCCTTATTTGAAGCAATTTGAGCCTTTAAATCACACTCCCTCTCTTTTGGATTTGAGACTTTGCTATAAAAAGCATTTAAAAACTCCTGATTTAATTTACCATTATCAATCAATTTTATGGGCTCAATAAAAACTCCCTCCTCTATTATTGATTTTGATAATAAAACTCCTCCAGATGTTACACCACCAACCTCTGAGTGATGTGCAGAGTTCATAACATAAAAAGATGGTTTTTTGCTATCTCGTATAAATACAGGGGATATAAGTATAATATTCGCAAGATGGGTTCCACCTTTAAATGGGTCATTTATAATATAAACATCGCCAGCATTCATATGAGGAATCTGTTGTTGTATTGTTTTTAATGTAAATGTTCCAACAGCTAAATGAAATGGAATAGGGGAAAGACAGCTTATCATTCTCCCATTTTTATCAAAAAGACCACAAGAGTATGCACCTCCCTCTCTTATTTTTTGGGAGAATGCTGTTCTTCTTAATGTTGCAGACATCTCTTCAACAATGGATAGAAAGGATTGTCTAAATATCTCAAGCTCAACTTGGTTTACCATATTTACCCCTATAAATATTTGAAGAAAACAGCAACTAAAAAATTACTCTACTTTTAAAATAACTAAATTTCCATATTGATCCAATTCAAATTCAAACTGATTTGGTATATATGTTAATGATCCATATTCAGATACAATTGCTGGACCAAGAAGTTGTCTATTTTTTTGCAAAGAGTCTCTTTCAAATACAGGAATATTCTTATACTCCATATCTATTAATACTTTTCGTTCTTTAGGACTCTCTTGTATTGAACTTGTTGATTGATTAATATCAATCTCTTTTGCACTAATAATACCTCTAACTCGTAATGTTACAAGCTCTATCATAGAGTTTTTTGAATGATACCCAAACATTTTTTCATGTGCAAAATGAAAATCATCAATAATAGACTCAGTAAATGGTACAGTTATCTCTTGTGTCTCCCCCTCATATCTTAAATCAACAAGATAGTAATATTTAGGTTCAATTTCACCCAAATTTTCAGCAAGAAGCTCTTTTTTAAGAATATTACTCATATTTTTAAAATGTTTTTTTATATCATCAAAATCATGATTTTTTGAGGGTCTCATAACTTTGTGAAAAGATAGACTTGTATCTTTTACTGTTTTTGCATAAAGCATTCCAAACGATGAAAATGTGCCAGCAAATTTAGGAACAACAATTTTTGTTATTCCTAACTCTTTGGCAATTAATGGGGCAAAAAAACTACCAAATTCACCATAAGAGATAAATGTAAAAGAGTCTATTTTATCTCCTCTTTTTGCAAGAAAATTTCTAATTTGTCTTGCAATTTGTATAGTAAATATTTTTAAGATACCATCTAAATACTCCTCTTTAGATAGAGAATTTGAGTATTTAGATAATATATTTGATATATTTTCAATTTTAACATCATCAGGAAACATTGATTTTTCAACAAATCCCATTGAAAAAAGCAGATCTGATAACATAAATTTATCAGAATCTTTGTCACTAATTTCAGGAGAGACTCTAATTCCACCATCAAAATCAATCTCAATTGGAGTCAGAATTCCCTCCCCTATTGTTCTCATCATAACAGAGGATATTAATATTGGTAGAGAGTTTATCTCAATCTGATTACTTATTGTTATATGCTCATCAAATATTGATATATCTGTTGAATCATATCTCATATCAAATGTAAGAACTTTATTTATCTGTGTCTCTTTAGCTAATGCTTTAGCTCCAATAACACCACCTATTTGACCTGAAAATAGAGTTTGAATACCACTTTTCTCAACAATATGTTCTGCATTAGAGACTCCTCCATTTGCACACATTAATTTCAATTCATATGAAGGAGATATATTTGATTTAAGATTTTTTACAAAATTAATTAATGATGGAGTGATAAAAGCATTTAGTATTGTAGTGGAGATTCTTTCATATTCTCTACAATCTGAGCTTAGTTTAGATGAAACAGATATTGGTAATCCTATTTTTTCCATTTGTTGAGCAATCTCAAGCTCATGTTGATTATTTTTTGGGCTATTAATCAATGCAATAGCAACAGATTCAAAATCTTGAGCTATAAGTAGCTTTGATATAGTTTTAACTGTTTTTCTATTAAGCTCTTTATCAATTTTGCCATTATAAATAACACGCTCTTCAACCTCAAATATCTGTTTATTTGATATAACATGACTATTTACTTCAGGTTTTAAGTTAAAGCTTTTATCCTTTTTACGTCTTCCAATATGAATATAATCTTTAAATCCGTCTGTTGTTATTAAGGCTACTCTTGAACCCTTATCTGTCTCAATAATTGTATTTCCAAGTGTTGTTGAAAGAATGATTTTTTTTGGGAAAAAACCTCTTGATTCAAAATGTTTTATTCCACTTAATATGGTGGCAAAAACATCATTTTTAGAGTGAAATTTTTTTATAGTCTCTACTCTTCCTGGCTCATATATAGTAAAATCTGTAACAAGCTCTGATGAGTAAATTGAGAGTATTCTATCTTGATTCATGAAAAACTCTTCTACCAATGAGTTCTCAGTATACCAAAAAAGAGAATCCATTTCAATACAGTATTTTTGATAGAAAACTAATAATTATTAGAAAAAATAGGCTTTTTGTTTTTTTAATAAAAATTAAATAGAATGGTTATGAAAAATTTAATTATTTTATGAATTAATTAAAATGGTTTTATTGTTCCTGTTGTTTATTATGTCTTTTTCTCTCTTCAAATGTTAAAAGTTTTTTTCTAACTCTTATTGAGAGAGGAGTGATTTCAATAAGTTCATCATCATCAATAAACTCCATTGCTTTTTCAAGAGTCATCTCAATTGGAGGTACAAGACGAACAGCCTCATCTGAACCAGAAGCTCTCATATTTGTAAGCTGTTTCTTTTTCATTGGATTTACAACTAAATCACTCTGTTTTGAGTAAATTCCAATTACCATTCCCTCATATATTGGATCATTTGGTTTTATAAAAAGTGAACCTCTCTCCTGAATATTAAAAAGAGCAAAAGCAACAGCTTTTCCAGCCTCTTGTGATACTATTGCTCCATTTCTACGAGCTTTAATTGTTCCAGCTATCTTGTCATAACCATCAAAAATAGAGTAAAGAACCCCTTCTCCTTTTGTATCTGTTAAAAATTGTCCACGATATCCTAATAAACCTCTTGATGGAATTCGATAAATAACTCTTACAGCACCAGATGGAAGATTCTCAAGATTTTTTAAAATACCATATCTTTGGTTAAGTTTTTCAATAACAACACCACTATACTCATCTGGTACCTCAATATGAACCTCTTCATATGGTTCAGATTTAATCCCATCAATCTCTTTAAATATAACCTCTGGACGAGATAATTGAAGCTCATATCCCTCTCTTCTCATTGTTTCAATAAGGATAGCCAAATGTAACTCTCCACGACCAGATATTTTATAGGCCTCTGTTGATTCAGTCTCTTCAACTTTTAATGCAACATTTGATAGAGCCTCTTTATATAATCTATCTCTTAAATGGCGACTTGTTAAATATTTTCCCTCTTTTCCTGCCAATGGAGAGTCATTAACCATAAAATTCATTGATATTGTTGGTTCATCAACTTTAATTAATGGAAGAGTATCTACAGATTCAGGAAGGCCAATTGTTGCTCCAACTTTGATATTATTTGTTCCAGAGAGAGAAACAATATCTCCAGCAAAAGCCTCTTGGATATCTATTTTTTTTAATCCATTATAGCCAATCAGTTTTGTTATCTTAAAACTCTCTTTTAAATTACCATAAACAAACTCAACAGTTTGATTAACTTTTACAGAACCTTTATGAACTCTACCTGTTGAAACTAAACCAACATAAGAGTCATAATCAAGAGTTGAAATCTGTATTTGAAGTGGTTCATCAAGAGATGCTTCTGGTTCTTTTATCTCTTTGATAATAAGGTCAACTAAAACACTCATTGGTAAAACCTCACCATTTGGATCATTTTTAACATATCCCTGTTTTGAGGAGGCATATATAACAGGAAAATCAAGATCCTCTTCTGATGCTCCTAAATCGATAAAAAGGTCATAAACCTCCTCTAAAACCTCTTTAGGACGAGCACCCTCTCTATCTATTTTATTAACAACAATAATTGGTTTCAGTTTTCTCATCATTGCTTTTCTTAAAACATATTTTGTTTGAGGCATTGGTCCCTCAAAAGCATCAACAAGAAGTAGTACACCATCAACCATATTTAAAACACGTTCAACCTCTCCACCAAAGTCAGCATGTCCAGGGGTATCAACAATATTTATTTTATAATCATTATAAAAAACAGCTGTATTTTTTGCTAAAATTGTTATTCCACGCTCTTTTTCAATAGCATTAGAGTCCATTGCTCTCTCTTCCATTTTTTGAGAGTCTCTTTGAGTACTTACTAGTTGAAGAATTCTATCAACAAGGGTTGTTTTTCCATGGTCAACATGGGCTATAATTGCAATATTTCTTATTTTGTCGTTCATAATAAACTCCACCAAAGCCCTTCTTTTATCAGAAATTCACTTAATATACAAGATTTTATTTGAGAAAATATAAAAATATTTTTCTATTAGATATTTTTTATTAATAGTAGAATAGAAATAGCATATATTTTAAATAGTTTAATTTTTATAAAT
>JAFGXH010000360.1 GCA_016936735.1 bacterium | reverse complement strand
TGCGAGTAAGAGGGGGCTAGGGGGTGAGGGGAAAATATAAGACATAGTACCAATCGAATCGATTATTATATAAATCAGATAATATTAATTTATAATAAAGACTCTTTTTATTAAATCTATAAAATTATTATCACCATTATATTTAAACATTGGATTTGAATGAGTTCCTCCCTCAACTTGACTATTTTTATATCTAAAAGAGAGTTTCCAAGCATCACCATCATAGGGATGATTTGATTCATAAAACATAACAGAAATATCACTATTTAAATCACTATAGTAGTACTCAATCTCCCATCTTGAACGTTCAACTATCTTCCATTTAGTATTATCATAGTCTGAATAATATTTTATAAGCTCAATTAGTTTATTTCTCATTTATACTCCAAAATATTTTACTAATTCTTACATATTCAATTAAAAATGTAAACAGATTCATTTATTAATTATTGACATTTTTAAAATATAGTCTATATTTATTTTGTATTTTTAAGGATTAGATATGGAGAGACTTCAACTACATCAAAAAAATGGAATACTCTATTTTGAAAAAGGTGGTAAAAACTATCTTTTAAGCTATTTTATGCCAATATCTCTTTTTAGTTCATCTTATGTAAATATTCAGATAAACAACAAACCTATCATTAAAAAAGAGCAGAAATTTGCTGATGTTATAGAGAAAAGTTTAGGTGAAAACAATCCAATATTTAAAATGATGCCAAAAGAGGCAAAAGATTTAATTCAACAGATTGCTGATAATCCATCTATTCTTAAAGATATGGCAAAAGATTTCGGTTTTGATGAATCTATTTTAGGTAAATTTGGAACAGAGCCAATTAAAACAGATGAGCTTTTTGAACATGCATTTGATCTTTTTCAAAATAAAACTGGTTTAAAATTTACAGCTCTTCTTGGAAGAGATGTGTTAGAACAGTTTATAACTCTTTTTGAGTTTGATAAAAATGAGATAACATTTTTTACAGACCGTTTTGAGGTTGGAGAAGCGATTGGAAATAGATATAATATAATGAATCTTGAAAAAGATAATATGATTTGGTATGTTCCATCATTTATCTCAATAGGAGATAAATCATATTCACTCTGTTTTGATACAAATACAAACAATTACTATATGAAAAAATCTGTTTTTGAATCTATTCTAGGCTCTCAAAAATCTCTTCCAGAATCGAAAATGTTTTTAGATTTTTTTAATGAACTTGGAAGTTTAAATATGACACTATTTAAAGTTCCTGCAAAAAGATTTGAAAATGATGAATCTATTTGGGTTGGAGAGTTACCTGATATAAAAAGCTCTCTTTTTGAACACTTTGATTTCTTAGATGGAATGTTTCCACTATGTTATTTAGGTAAAAATGTTTTAGTTGATGGAGTTCATAGTAAATTCGGAATTCAGAAGTAGATTAAAACTCATCAATTGGACCAAAATCATCATCTCCACCTCTTGGACCACCACCTCTTGGACCATTACCAAAACCACCATTTTTGCCTTTATGATGTTTTTTTGCATTATGAATAAAATCTCTCATAAACCTTTTTTCAAATTTCATTAATGCAACAATTGTTTCTGAATCAACTCCAGCCTTTTCAACCTCTGCAATCTCCTCCTCTAATAGTATTAAAACCTTTTTTTGAAGAGCAATTCCTGCTTTTTGATGTGCTAAAATTTTATTATAATCTTTTTTAACAGCTCTTCGAAGTTCAATTCCATCTTTCATATGAGCAGAACGAAGTTCAAATATCTTTTTATCATATTTTTTCATGATAGGAACAACATTCTTTTCAACTTTCTCTGAAAGAGCTAGCTCCTCCTTTAGTAACTCATATTTTTTGGTGTTGATTTTTTCAAACATCTCCTCAAAATTTTTTTTGGGTTCAGCAAAAACTGTTACCCCTAATAGAAAAGTAAAAATAATTAACCATCTCATAACATCCTCCAAAATGTTTATAAAGTAATAGAGTAAAGAAATATTAAAAAGTTAATAAAACCACTAAAAAATTTTTAAAGGATAATATAGAAAAAAGCAAACTCTATTTTTAATTTTTTAATTTATCTCTTAAATATCATAATAAAGACTCATCTCTAAAGATGTTGGACGACTTTGAACAGCAAAAATCTCTTTCTCTTTCTCTACTATCCAAGACTCAATTAACTCTTCATTAAAAACATCTCCCTCAAGAAGATATTTATAATCCTTTTTTAAAGCCTCTAAAGCATCTTTTAATGATTCAGGAATGGACAAAAGTTTATCTTTTTTCTCTTTTGGCCAATTAAATATATTTTCATCAAATGGTCCCATACCTAATTCTGATGGATCTATTCTATTTTTTATACCATCTAATCCTGCCATTAATAGTGCACTCATTGCTAAATATGGATTACAAGTTGCATCACCTGTTCTAAACTCAATTCGTTTCTCTTTTTCTGTTGTTGCATATTTAGGAATTCTTATTGCGGCACTTCTATTTGCAAGGCCATAAAAAAGTTTTACAGGTGCTTCAAAACCAGGTAATAGTCGTTTATATGAGTTTGTACTTGGATTTGTAAAAGCAGCAAGAGACTCTCCATGTTTTAGAATTCCCCCAATAAACCATATTGCTTCATCAGATAAATCGGCATAACCACCTTTTTTATAAAAAAGATTTTTTCCATCTTTTTTTAACATAATATGAAAATGTAATCCAGTTCCAGCCTCATTATATATTGGTTTTGGCATAAATGTTGCAGTTAAACCATTATTTAATGCCACTTTTCTAATAACATCTTTTGATGTCATAACTGCATCTGCACCAAAAGGAAATGGAATTAACTCTGTTTCTATCTCATGTTGACCACTCATTCCCACTTCATGGTGATGATATCGTACTGGAACTCCAAAATACTCAATTGTTTCAGCCATCTCCTCTCTAACTTCATAATAACGATCAAAAGGTGTATCAATATGATAACCTTTGCAAAACTCTTGAGATAATCCTTCATTATCTTCATAGTTATTTGGGAGAGATTTTTTACTCTCTTTTGATGAGAATGAGAAACCTGTATCAAATGGATTATTTTTATATTTGGCTTCATTAAATAGATAAAACTCAAACTCTGGTACCCATAAACTTTCATCCGCTATTTGAGTTGAAATCATATAATCAAGTGCCCTTCTTGCAACACTTCTTGAGTCTTTTTTAACACCAACTCTACTATCTGCATCACAAATATAACATAAAAATCTTAATGTTGATTTTTCACAGAAAGGATCTAGAATTGCTGTCTCTAAATCTGGAAAAATAACCATATCTCCAGATTCAACAGATTTCATTCCTGGAATACTTGAACCATCAAAAGGAATTCCCTCCTCTGCAATCTCTTTGAATCTTCTTGCTGGAAATGTTATATGATACCATCTTCCAATAAGATCTGAATATTTAAAATCAATACTTTTAATATTATCTTTCTCAATTCTCTCTAAAATAGAGTTAATTAGACTCATTTTCATCTCCACAAAATAATGGTAAAATGATTATAAATATTATTGTAAAAATAGATTTAAAAATTTGAAAAATTTTAAAACAAAACGATTCTATTTTGATTTTTTTCTATAAAGTAGTTGAAGAAGTGCTGGAAAGAATATAGAAACAACAACCCAACTAAGTCCCATTCCTATTATAGCAAGAGCACCAATACTATTCAAGCCATTATGATTTGCTGTTAATAGACCTGCAAAACCAATTAATGTTGTAACTGTTGCAAGTGTTATTGATCCAAAAATACTTTTATAGGCAACCATAAAATTATCCTCCTCAGAGACTCTATGGTAAAGATGAACTGCATTATCTATTCCCATACCAATTAAAGATGGTAAAATAATCATATTATAAAAACTTAATTTAATTCCAAATAGACTCATAAATGCAAACATTAATAAAAAGCTAAAACTTAGTGGAATAAGTAAAAGAGCTGTTTTCTTAACTGACTTTGTAAAAATTAGTAAAATTATTGTTATAAATCCAAGAGATAACATTGATATCCAGAATCCATCTCTTGCCATAAGAGTTAAAATATCCGCAAAAATAAGAGGTTGAGCTGTTACAACAAGAGGTTTTCCATCAACACGAATAGATCTTATCTCTTTTGCAAATTTAATAGCATTTTTTCCATCAGATGTATCAAGTTTTACATACAAAAAGAGCATTTGCTCATAATTTCCTTTTTTATTTTTAAAAATCTGCTTTGCAAACTCTGGTAAATCATTTAATTTAAATGGTTTTGCATTTTTTAAATATGGTCTTAACTCCTCAATAGTCTCCTGTTCCTCATTTTTTAGTTTGCTAACTCTTGATTCTGTTAACATTTGGTCTATATCTGTTAAAACTTTAAATTTCTCCTCCTGATTTTCAGGATAGAAAGAGTATATTGATGCGAAATTTTTAATAGATTCAGTCATATTATATGTTATATAAACATTATATGGTTGAATAAAAGGAAATATTGCTGGTTGGGGGATAATGTCTGTCTCTGTTTTTGTCAGTTTTTCAAGAGCTTTATGTATTTTTAAAGTCTCTTCAGGAGATTCTGTTAATATTACTGCTGGTGAAAGAGAGTATTCAATTGCAGAGGAGTATTTTGATTGAAGTAATTGCCGTTTTCCCCCTTTTTTCCCAAGTTTTTTAAAATTATATTCAAAATGAACTGGTTTTATAACTAACCAAGCAACAGAAAACAAAAATATTAATGAAAATAGAGTGATTATTGTTTTAACAAAAGGAAATTTCTGCTTTGATAAATCATCTTGAGATTTTTCAATAGATTTTTTTCTAAAAATATCCATTAAAACTTTGTAATAATTTTTTGACTCTTTAAATCCATGAAGATGATTTTCAAATATAAAAATTATGGTTGGAAATAGAAAATATATTGCAACTAAATTCAAAAACACCCCTAAAGAGGCGAGTTTTCCAAATTGACTAAATCCTTGAAAATCTGCAAATAAAAGGGATAAAAATGCAGCCATTGTTGTTGTTCCACCAACTACTAATGCCTTACCAGTATTAGTTAAACTTATTAACAGTGATTCATCAATTGTTTTTCCACTTTTCCTCTCTTGTATATAACGACTTAAAACATGTATACCAAAATCTATTCCAAGACCTAAAAGAATTGCAAAAATAAATGCAGCAATAAGATTTAAATGCGGTTCAAATAGAAAAAATATTCCAGATGTCCAAATCATTCCTGCAAGAAGAGGTGCAATTATTGTTATTAATAGAGATATTCTACCAAAATATAAAAGAATAAGTAAAAGAATTAATCCAATACTTAATCCAATAGAGGAGAATACATCATGTTTTACCTCATTAGTCTCCTCTATTGTTGTTATGTAGCTTCCAGATAATCCAACTATTATATCTTTAAATTGAGGATTATTTTGTTTTATTTTATCTGTTTTTGCCTCAATATATTTTTTTATTTTTTTTGCAAAATCTATATCTCCCGCAGGTTTTGATGGTGTTATCATTACAACAAGAACTCTACCATCTTTAGAGATTCTCCACTCTCTAAAATTATTAGAGAATGTTGTATTATATTTGTTTAATGTATCATCAAGATATTGAAGAAAATTTGATGTATCTGCATATTTATTCCCTTTTTTTAATACAGGTTTTTCATCAGATTTCTCCTCTCTGAATGGATCTCCCTCTTCAAAACTACCCTCATCTTCAGGACCTTTATCTTGAATAATTCCCTCCATTATCTCTTTATCTTTATTCTCTTCATTATTGTATGTTATTTTGGGGCTATTCTCATTTGAGCCTATTGTTGAATCCTCTTTTTTAAAAGGATCACCCTCATTTTCATTATCCTCATCATCAACTTCAGTATCAGAATCATCATCATCAAGACCAAAATCTGTTAATCTATCCACTTTTTTTTCAGATATTTTCTCTTTTATAGCTGTTTTGATATCTGTCAAATCACTTAAAGAGACCTGAAGAAGCATTCTATCTTTAATAAATGATAAATCTTTATAATACTCAACAGATGAGATAAGAGGATCTCCCTTTAACTCTTTATCAATTAACACAGCAAACTCTTTTGCTTTTTCAATATCAATTGTTTCAAGAACTACAACTAAATTATCTGTTGAACCCTTAACCTCTTTTACTTTATTCAGGTTTATTATTGACTCTGTGTGTTCTGGAAGAAGTGCTGTTAATGCTGTTTTTAATTTGAATTTTTCATAAGTGATATATCCCATTACAGCTGTTATAATAAGTAGTATTAATAAGGATAAAAAATAGTGTTTTCCTATAGTTGATATTAATTTTTTTACCATTTAACAAACCTCTTAAATTAATAATAGAGAAAAATAATTTACTTTTAGTCTCTCTAAAGTAAATAGGCTAAGAGAGAATTTTATAACACTTTTATAAAATAAATGAAATAAAAATATAAATATTTAACTTAAAAAATTGGATTTTACATAAAACAGCACTTTTAAAATCGATTCTATATGCTATTTTAAAAAAAAAGTTGTAATATTCTCTAAAATCTGATATAAAAATTGGCTATGTTTAGATTTACCTAAGGAGGAACTTTTGTTAGAGATATTTAATCATATTGTAAAAGAGGGTGAAGCTACAGCTCAAGTTGCACAACAGGCTGGGGCTGGAGGTATAGTTAGTATGCTTATCCCTTTTGGATTAATGTTTGTTGTATTCTATTTTTTGCTAATTCGTCCACAAAATAAACAGAGAAAGAAACATGATGAGATGTTAAAAGCATTAAAGAAAGGGGATGTTGTTTATACAACAAGTGGAATTGTAGGAACAATATTTTCTGTTGAGGAGAGAGTTTATCTCCTTGAAATAGCTGAGAAAACAAAAATAAAAATATTAAAATCTCAAATCGCTGGTAAATATGAATAGAAGGGAGAGGTGATGGACAGAAATTTTAAATGGAAGGTAGGTCTTACTGTTATTTTATCAATCTATTTGATACTTTATACAGTTCCAACCTTTTTAGGAGAGAAAACTCCGACTTGGTATAAACATATCTCTGAAAGCAAACTTAAATTGGGTTTAGACTTAAAGGGTGGATTAAGTTTAGTTTATCGTGTTGAGGTTGAGGATGCAATTGTTGCTAAATTAGATATGATTGCAGATGATATCAATACTCGTTTAGAAAAAAACAAAATAGAGCTTAAACAGAATGCTTATGCGAATGAAGAGAATTTAACTGTAAGCTTTGAAATAGCAAAAGATGAGCAAAAAGCAGATGCAAAAGATTTTGCTCTTTCTGTTCACTCAGCTCTTGTTGTTGATGAAGAGAGTGGAAATAAATACACCATCAAATTTAACTCAAGAGAGATTAAAGAGATTAAAAAAGATGCTGTAAATAAAGCAATTGACACTATTCGTAGAAGAATTAACTCTATGGGAATTGGTGAACAAGAGGTTGTTCGTTATGGTGATGAAGAGATGTACTCAATTGAGGTTCGTCTTCCGGGTTTAAAAGAGGAGGATTTTAACAACACTAAAGAGATTATATCAAAAACAGCTCAGCTTGAGTTTAAAGTTGTTGATGATGATTCTGATGTTATGAATCAGATAAACACAGCAAATCCAGAGACTCCAGCAGGAATAACATATGTAACATCAAGCTATTTAGTTGATAAAACGGGTGAAAGTGTTCCTGATAGATTTTATAAAACAGATGACATAGTAGAGGCTGATCCTATCAAAAGAAAAGCTTTACTTCAAAAAGCTCATAAATCTATTGAAAATTTTGTAAAAGGGAAAGCTCCTATTACACATAAATTTGGTTATCAACTTGTTGAAAGAGGAACAACCCATTACTACAGAACTTATCTTCTTAAAAAGAAAACTGTATTGACTGGTGAGTATATTTCAGAAGTTGGTGCACTTGTTGATAGTAGAAATAATGATCCTTATGTTTCATTAACATTTACAACAATTGGTGCAGAGATATTTGAGCGTTTAACAGATGAGAATAAACATAGAAGAATGGCAATTGTTCTTGATGATATGGTTGACTCTGCTCCTATTATTCAGGATAGAATCTCTGGAGGACGTGCAAGTATTACACTTGGTGCAGGAAACTATAAAGAGAAAGTTCAAAAAGCTGAGATGTTAAAAATTCTACTTAAAGCTGGTTCACTTCCTGCCTCTCTTACAAAAGGTGAAGAGAGACGTGTTGGTGCAACTCTTGGAGAGTCTTCAATTAAATCTGGTGAATTTGCAATGGCAATTGGAGCAATTTTTGTTCTTGGATTTATGATGATTTATTATAGAAAAGCTGGAGTTATTGCAGCAATAGCATTAACATTAAACGTTTTCTTCATTATCTCAATTATGGCATTTTTAGGAGCAACATTAACTTTACCAGGTATTGCAGGTATTGTTCTTACAATTGGTATGAGTGTGGATGCAAATGTTATTATTTATGAGAGAATTAGGGATGAGCTTGATGCAAAAAGACCACCTATAAGTGCTGTTAAATATGGTTATGAGAAAGCTTTTTCTGCTATTATTGATGCCAACATAACAACAATGATTGCAGGATTTATACTTTATCAGTATGGTTCTGGACCAGTTCAAGGTTTTGCTGTAACTTTAATTGTTGGTATTCTAAGCAGTTTATTTACAGCTATTGTTGTTACTCGTATGTTTTTTGATTATGCAACAATTGGCAAAAAAGTTGAAAAACTTAGCATCTAAGGGGGTGGCATGTTTCGTCTTGTAAAAGCAGATATTAATTTCGATTTTGTTAAAAAATTTAAGACTTTTACCACAATTTCAGCCATTCTTGTTCTTGTAAGTATAGGGTTAGTTGCAACTCTTGGGCTAAATTTTGGTATAGATTTTCGTGGTGGTACAAATATTAACTACTCATTTGAAAATCGTCCTGATGTAAATGTTGTTAGAGAGATTTTAAAAAGCAATAAAATAGAGGGAAATGTTAATAATCTTGGAGATAATGAGATTGCTGTTCAAATCTCAAGAGAGATATCTCTTGTGTCAGTAAAAGATATTGAAACTATTAAATCTTTTATTCAAGAGAATTTTCAAACAAAAGGATTAAAAAAAATCCGTCCTTATCAAGAGGGATCAAATAAACTTCGTCTTCTTTTTGACAAAAAATTAGATACAGCTGAGATTTTATCTCTGTTAAAATCTAAAGATTTTGCAGTAGAAACAGTATCATCATATGGTGTTGATGAGACATCTGAAGAGAAAATGATGTTACATCAATATGATATTGAATTTATTCAATTATCAAATCTTCTTCTTGATAAAATAAAAGAGAAATCAACTGGTGTTGTAAAAATAAGTAATTTAGAGCAGGTTGGACCAAAAGTTGGAGAAAAATTAAAACAGGATGGAGTATTATCAATTATTTATGCTCTATTTGCAATTCTTGTTTATATTGCATTTCGTTTTGACTCAAGATTCTCTCCAGGTGCAGTTGTTGCATTAGCTCATGATGTTCTTATCACATTAGGAATTTTCTCTGTTGCACAAATTGTTTTTGATTTACCTGTTATTGCAGCTCTTTTAACTCTTGTTGGATACTCATTAAATGACACTATTGTTATTTTTGATAAAATAAGAGAGGAGGAGGAGGCTAACACTCTTGCAGGAAAAAATGCAATCTCTTTAGATGCAATGGTTAATAAAGCATTAAATAGCACTTTAAGTAGAACATTAATTACCTCATTAACAACACTTTTTGTTGTTATTGCAATGCTTGTTTTTGGTGGAGTTACACTTTTTCCATTCTCAATGGCACTTCTAGTGGGTATTATTGTTGGTACATATTCATCTCTTTTTATTGCATCTCCAATATATATATATCTTGAAAAACGCAATGTAAAAAGAGAAAGTGAACTTAAAGAGAGTGAAGCTTAATTATTTTGTTAGTTAATTTACTATCACTCATTTATAAATAAAATCAATATTTTATTTAGTTTGGGTTGATGAATATTATTTTACTCTATTTTGATTTATAGTAAGGATTTAGAGAATCAAATGCTTAAATATACAAAGTGGGTTAGAGCAGACTATAATCAAAATATACTTAATACCCTTAAGAGTGAGTTTAATGTATCAGATATTGGGGCTAAAATTCTTTTAAATAGAGGAATTGATACTCCAGAAAAAGCAGACCATTTTTTTAATGCATCTTTTAAAAATCTTCATGATCCATATTTAATTGAGGGAATGGATATTGCAATTAGTAGGATATTGCTTGCATTTAAAAATCATGAATTGATATATGGTTTTGGAGATTATGATGTTGATGGTCTTACATCATTATCTACTCTATATCTCTATCTTGAACGAGTATATGAGAAAATAAGATATATTGTTCCAAGTAGACAGAGTTTTGGTTATGGTCTGAATAATGAGACTGTTGATTTGATTCATCAGAATGGTGGTAGTTTAATTATTACTGTTGATTGTGGTGTATCAAATTATGAAGAGATAGAGTATGCAAAACATTTAGGAATAGATGTAATTGTTATAGATCATCATCAAATTCCAGAAAAAATTCCAAATGCTGTTGCTATTTTAAATCCATATTTAGAGGGAAGTAGATTTCCTTTTAAAGATATGGCTGCAGTTGGTGTGACATTTAATCTTATTTATGCTTTAAATCAAAAATTAGAATCGATTGGTTTCTTTCAAAATAGAGAAAAAATCGAACTTTCCGATTTTTTAGACATCGTCTCTATTGGAACTGTTGCTGATATCGTTCCATTATTAGATGAGAATCGGATATTTGCAAAAATAGGTTTTAATCAAATATTAAAAACTAAAAATGTTGGAATAAAAACACTTTTAGAAAATGCAAATATATCTGATTATATAGATGCTGTAAAAATAGGGTTTAAAATTGCACCAAAAATAAATGCTGCTGGTAGAATGGGAGATGCAACAAAAGTTGTTGAACTTCTAACAACAAAAGATCCAAATGTTGCAAGAAAAATTGTTGATGATTTAGAAAAAGAGAATAGTGAAAGACAGGATGTTGAAAAAGCTATATTTTCTGAGATATTATCATTAGTTGAATCAAGGAAAAGTAAAAATCAGATTATAATTTTAGAAAATGAGAGATGGCATCAGGGAGTTATAGGAATTGTTGCAGCAAAATTGGTTGAAAGATATCATAAACCTGCTTTTTTATTCTCTGTCTCTAATGGAATTGGTAGAGGTAGTGGTCGTTCAGTTAATGGATTTGATCTTTATGAGAATTTAACCAGAATTAAAGATCTGTTTATAAACTATGGTGGACATAAATATGCTGCTGGTCTCTCAATGGATATGAAAAATTATAAACAGTTTAAACAGAGATTTCAATCTATTGCAACTCAATATTTTGAGCATCATAATCCACAAATTCATGAGATTCTTATTGATGATTTTTTATCTTTTGAAGATATGAATTGGAGTCTATATAATGAATTAGAACGTTTCGCACCTTTTGGTCACAAAAATCCTGAACCAATTTTTGCAATGAGAAATGTTTTTCCTGTTGATGCAAAAATAGTTTCAACAAGACATATAAAACTCCATTTCTCTCAAAATCATCACCATTTTTATGCAATTGGATTTAATTTGTCTCATTTAATGAAAAAAACTCGCTCCTATGTTGATATTCTTTTTACTGTTCAAGCAAATAAAAAAGGGGTAAATCCATATCTTCAATACTATATAAAGGATTTAAAAAAACATGATACGCAGAATTTTAGTTAATATACTCTTTGTATCACTTTTTATAGGGTGTGATTCAGACTCTGTTGAGTATGAACCTAAGTTAGTATTAGTTAGAGAGCCACAACAAACAGAGAGTTGTGCATTAAGAACAGAATGGGTAATATCTGATATATTAGCACGAAAAGGGAGTACTAAACTCTCAATAGTTGATGTTTCAGGCTCTGCTTTAATAACAGAAAATAGAGATAATGTCTGGTTTAAATCAACAGGGTCAATATTCTCTTTTTGCTCAGTAGAGAATATTAATACTCCATTTGTTTTAAGATTTGAGATCTGTTTAGATGAAGATAACTCCTGTTTTACTGAAAATTTTAGTGTAGAACAGATTTTACCTCTTAATACAGAATCCACTTCTAAAATATATGGTGAAATAGTTAATCCTGATGAAGTTTCTGTTGAAATAAAACTAAAAAAACAGGCTTTAAATGGTTTCTTTTTTGATAATTTTGAACTTTCAAATATTCAAAAAGGTAGAGATACTCTCTTTATTAAAGCCTCATCAAAAGATTCTGATTACTTCTACAGAGATATTGAGATAGATGATTTTCTTTTTGATTCAACATCAAAATTAAAAATATTTATTCCAAAAGAGAGTTATGAAAATTATGAAGAGGAGATTATTCCATCCTGTACATTTTCTGGAAAATATAATCCAGCACTACCACTTATAACAATAGCACTTATTCTATTCCTACTCTTTATTAGAAAAAAGGATGAGGAGTAAAAAGTTCACTAAAAAATAGAATTTTTTTTACCATAATTATATGGTTATTACTTATCATTTCTCTTTTATTTATTAATAAAAAATTGTAAAATAGATTTTTATTTTGGATTTATAATGGATGAAAATTTCAAAAAAAAGCTTATTGTAAGAGAGTTAAAAATAGATGATTACTCTGATATTGCAGAGCTTGAGCTTTTGTGTTTTCCAAATATGACCGGTTGGAGTAGAGATCAAATAGAGAGTCAATTAAAAATATTCCCTGAAGGACAACTATGTATTGAGTATGATGGAAAAGTTGTAGCCTCTTCATCAAGTTTGATAATTGATTTTGAGATTTATGGTGAAAAACATAGTTGGGATGAGATAACAGCAAATGGTTATATCACAAATCACTACTCTGAAGGGGATACTCTTTATGGTATAGAGATAATGGTTCATCCAAAATATAGAGGAATGAGACTTGCTGGAAGACTTTATGATGCCAGAAAAGAGCTTGCAAGAGAGTTAAACTTAAAAAGAATTATTATTGGAGGAAGAATTCCAGGTTATCAAGAGTATTCAAATGAGTTAACACCGCGTGAATATGTTGATAAAGTTATAACAAAAGGTTTATATGACCCTGTTTTAACAGCTCAAACATCAAATGGATTTACTCTTAAACGTATTTTACGGAAATATTTAGATAGAGATAGACAATCTGTTGGATATGCAACACTTCTTGAGTGGAGTAATTTAGATTATCAAGAGGAGGAGAATCATTATGATTACTCATCATCACGACCAGTTCGTTTATGTTGTGTTCAGTATCAAATGAGAAAAATTGATAATTTTGAGGAATTTTCAACTCAATGTGAATATTTTGTTGATGTTGCAGCAAGTTATAAATCAGATTTCATACTATTTCCAGAGATTATTACAACTCAATTATTATCATTTATGAAATATGATCATCCAGGTGCTCAAGCTAGAGAGCTTGCAAAATATACAGAGCAATATCTTAACATATTTCAAAAACTTGCTATTCAATATAATATTAATATTATTGGAGGTTCTCATTTTGTTGAAGAGGATGATACATTATACAATGTAGCATTTCTATTCAGAAGAGATGGATCTATTGAAAAACAGTATAAAATTCATATAACTCCAAATGAAAGACATTGGTGGGGTGTTCAGGGTGGTGAAAATATAGAGGTTTTTGATACTGATAGAGGAAAAATCTCAATTCAGATATGTTATGATATAGAGTTTCCAGAGCTTAGCCGAATTGCGGTTGATAAAGGTGCACAGATTATTTTTGTTCCATTTTGTACTGATGAGAGACATGGCTATTTAAGAGTTAGATATTGTTCTCAAGCGAGAAGTATTGAAAATCAGATTTATGTTGCAATTGCGGGAAATGTTGGAAATCTTCCAAATGTTGAAAATATGGATATTCAATATGCCCAATCAGCAATATTTACACCATCAGACTTTGCTTTTTCAAGAGATGGTATTGGTGCAGAGGCAAATCCAAATATTGAGACTGTTGTTATTCATGATGTTGATTTAGAGCTTTTAAAAAGACATCGTCAAAGTGGTACAACGCTAAATTGGAGAGATAGAAGAAAAGATCTTTATGAAGTAAAATATAAAAAAAATAAAAAAAATCAGATTTAATCTAAAAAAGCAAAAATGCTTTTTTAATAAAATAACATCAATTTACTAATATAATTTGAGAATTGGATTTTTCAAATCTCTAATTAAGTTTGTAAATTACTATAAGAGATATTTTTTACTTTTTAACAAAATAGTGATTTTGGAAAGGTATAATATGAGCCAGAGAATTAAAACTCATCCTATTTTAGACCCTAAAAAAGGGGATATTGTAAAATTTAAATTTAATAATATTGAGTATTATGGATATAAAGGTGAGATGATATCATCTGCTTTAATATCTAATGGAATAACTATTTTTGGAAAACACCATAAAGATAGTGCCTCTCAAGGCATATTTTGTGCAAATGGTCAATGTTCACGATGTACAATAATACATGATAATAGAGCTATAAAATCATGTATAACCCCTCTTCAAAATGGTATGGAGCTTTTTGAATTAGATGGTTCTATTGATATCACATTGGCAAAGTTAAATAATAATAGTTCAGATGATATAAATAACTCTACTGAAATAGAAAATATTTTTACAGATGTTTTAATTATTGGTGGTGGTCCAAGTGGCTTAAAGGCTGCTATTGAGTTAGGTAAACTTGGAATCAATACAATATTAATTGATGATAGAGATGTTTTAGGTGGAAAATTAGTGTTACAAACACATAATTTTTTTGGTTCAATAGAGGATTGTTATGCAGGAACCAGAGGTTTTGATATTGCTAAAAAACTTGAAAATGAGTTAGTAACTTACAATTCAGTTAATATAATGAGAGAGACAACAGCTGTTGCTGTTTTTTCTGATAAAAAAATTGGTATTTTATATAAAAATAGTGTTTATAAACTAATTAATCCCAAAATAGTTCTTATTGCAACAGGAGCAAGAGAGAGAACTATTGCATTTCCTGGTGGAGATTTACCTGGAGTATTTGGTGCTGGAGCTTTTCAAACATTACTAAATAGAGATTTGATAGCCCCTTCAAAAAGAGTTTTTATTATTGGAGGTGGAAATGTTGGTCTTATTGCAGCCTATCATGCTCTTCAGGGAGGAATGAATGTTGTGGGACTTTGTGAAGCACAAAATAGTGTTGGAGGATATAAAGTTCATCTTGATAAAATAAAGAGATTGGGTGTTCCAATATACTTGAATCATACTGTTTTATCTGCTAATGGTGAGAAAAATCTTCAATCAATAACAATTGCTCAACTTGATAGTAATTGGGATATCGTATCTAATACAGAAAAAACCTTTCTCTGTGATACAATCTTAGTTGCTGTTGGTTTGGAAAAAATTGATCAATTTGCAATAGAGGCTGAAAGATTTGGAATTCCTGTTTTTACTGCTGGAGATGCACAAGAGGTTTCAGAAGCAAGTGCAGCAATGTTTAGTGGAAAAATAGCTGCACTACAAATTGCCCAAAAACTGGGATTTGATATAGAGATTCCTGAATCTTTAAAAATAACATCAGATATTTTAAAAACTCATCCTGGAGATATTATAAAAAGAGAACAATATTCTGTTTTCTCCAAAAATATTGATTTAGAAGAGAATAATATTTCAGAACATAAAACTAAAAAAGTTGTTTATCCTATTTTTCACTGTTTTCAAGAGATTCCCTGCAATCCCTGTGTCTCTGTTTGTCCTAATAATCTTATTGAACTTGATGGAAAAAAAGGGAATATTTTAGACTTACCAATATTTAAGGGAAATAATTGTATATCTTGTGGAAAATGTGTTGCAATCTGTCCTGGACTTGCAATAACTCTTGTTGAAGATAGTGCATTAAACACTAAAAAAGTCTCAATTCCTTTTGAGTTTGAACCTAAATTCTCTATTGGTGATACAATAGATTTAAATGATAGTGAAGGAGATATAATTGGTAGTGGTATTGTAAAAAAAATAAAAAATATCAAAGCCTTTGACCATCGTTTAATTATTGAGGTTGAAGTAAACTCTAATATTGCAGAGAGAGTTGTTTCAACACCTATTCAAGATATTGAGGAGATGAAAAAAACAGTTCCTAATCCTGAAAATATATATCAAAGTGATGAAACAATTATTTGTCATTGTGAAAGAGTTACTGCTGGAGAGATAAGAGCTTTAATAAAACAGGGCATTAAAGATTTTAATGCTCTTAAAACAATTCGAGTAGGAATGGGAGCTTGTGGTGGAAAAACCTGTTCATCTCTTGTTGAAAGACTATTTTTACAAGAGGGATTTAAAAGGGAGATGATTAAAAAGGGAACAAAAAGACCACTTATTGTAGAGATTCCTTTAGGTGCTTTTGTTAATTTTTAATTTATTTTCTATTTTTTATTGAATTTTATATTTTTTTTTGTTATACTTTGTAGCCTTGATTTTAATATCGATATGATGTGATATAGGAGGATTTTTATGGCACCAAAGAGACCTGCGAAGATTTCAACCACAGCAAAAGGAACAATGTATGCCAAAACTTGCCCAAAATGTGGAGCAAAAATTAAAAAGTTGGTAAAAATGATTCGTCATTCAAGACCATCTGGAATGTTTTGGGTTTGTGAATGTGGATTTGAAGGTAGTGTTAACGAAATGAAATAGTGTTCTCTATATTTATTTCTTGAAAGGGCCATTTGGCCCTTTTTTTATATATATTTTTTAAAAATATACTATTTTATTTTTATCTTTTACTATTTTGTGTTAGAATGATCAAAATTTATAAGGGGGTTTTATGAAAAATATTGCTATTATTGGTGCTGGTCAAATGGGTTCTGGAATTGCTCAAGTCTCAATTCAGAGTGGATTTTCTGTAAAACTTTTTGATATTAATGAGAATCAGATTGCAAAAGGAGTCTCTTTAATAGAAAAAGGATTATCAAAATTAGTCTCTAAAAATATCATTACAGAGTCAGATAAAAATAGTTATATGGCAAATTTAACAACAACAACAGACTTTAACTCTCTTTCAGAATCAGAGTTGGTTATAGAGGCTGTTTCAGAAAATAAAGAGTTAAAAATATCCATAATAAAAATGGCAAATAAGATATTAAATGATGATGCTATTTTTGCAACAAATACATCATCAATATCAATAACAGAGCTTGCTGCCTATTATAAAAAACCATCAAATTTTGCAGGGCTTCATTTTATGAATCCAGTTCCTTTGATGAAGTTAATAGAGTTAATTAGAGCAATTCAGACATCTCATGATATTTTTAAAAAACTTTATGATTTTACAAAAGAGTTAAATAAAACAGCAGTTGTTTCAGAGGATTCTCCAGGTTTTATTGTTAATAGAATTCTATTTCCAATGATAAATGAGGCTATTTTCGTTTTAGCAGAGGGGATTGCAACTGCAAAAGATATTGATACAGCAATGAAACTTGGAACAAATCAGCCTATGGGACCACTAGAACTTGCAGATTTTATTGGATTAGATACATCTTTATCAATTCTTGAAACTCTTTATGATGGTTTTAAAGATCCTAAATATCGTCCCGCAGCACTATTAAAAAAATATGTTGCAGCTGGATTTTTGGGTAAAAAAACAGGTAAAGGTTTTTATAACTATTGATAAAATATAAAAATCAGAAAATAGATCTATTTTCTGGTTAATAAATATATTAGTGGAGAAAAACATCCACTTAATAAAGTCATAATAATCCATATCCATGGATTCCTATTTTTTAATTTAGCATCTTTCCAAATCCATATATTTATTAAAATACATGCAATTACAAGATCTACATATATTTGAAATGAACCATAAGTATGAGTAATAGAGTTAAAAATTCCTAAAACTCCATCATTATATATTGCAATTATTGTTAAAAAACCAAATATAATTAACATAGTAACAATTAAAAAACGAGTCATTTTAATCTCCATAAAATTTTATAAAATGTAGCACTTGCTACATTTTATTTTGTAGCGTATATTACGTTAAATGTCAAGAGGATTTTTAACATGAAAAAGGGTGAATTAAAAAAAAAATTAATAACAGAATTGATGGCTAATTATATATTGTTGAATGGATTACAAAATGCAAGTTTAAGAAATTTAGCAATTGCCTCTAATACAAGTGATAGAATGTTATTGCACTATTTTTTAGATAAAAATGAGTTGTTAGAGTATGTTTTAAATAAAATATCTAATGATTTTATATCACTTTTAGATAATTTTAAATTGAAAAAAATGGTTTTAATAGATTTTTTTCCATACTTTAAAGAGATAATTAATAATAGCGAAATTCAAAAATATATAAAACTTTGGATAGAATTAATATCTCTATCCTCAAGAGAGATATTAGTATTTAGAAAAATTGGTCAAAAAATTTGTGAATCTTTTCTAGATTGGATTAAATCTCATATCATTATTGAAAATCAAGATAATGATAGGTTAACACCATTTTTAATACTTGCAATTATGGAGGGTATTGTTTTTATTGATGCTTTGGGATATAAACATGAGATTACCCATATATTAGATAGATTATCATCAATTTTTAAAAATAATAATCACCTTATTTAACACTATTCCTATTGATTTAATTTTTATAAAAATGTAAAATCATTATTTTTTGGATTGATTTTGTCTGAAAATTCAATTTTAAAACAGAGTGGAGTTGATATTGAGTTAGGGAACTATTGTTCTCAAATTGCTCAAATAGAGACTCAAAATAGTGTTATAAATCAGTTCTCTTCTGCAATTAATATAAATAAACTTGAGTATCTTTTTAAAAATAGAGATTTATCAAATTTAATAGCATTCTCATCTGATGGTATTGGAACTAAAATAGAGATTGCTGAAAGATTGCAAATCTATAATACAATTGGAATAGATTTAGTTGCAATGATTGTTGATGATTTAGTTTCAAATGGATATCAAACTATCTCTTTAACAAATATTCTTGATGTTGACTATTTAGATCCTAAAATTGTTTCAGAGTTGATGAAAGGATTAAAGGAGGGAGCAGAATTTTCAAATGCAACTATTAATGGTGGTGAGATAGCAGAGCTTGGCAATAGAGTTAATGGATATGGCTCTCAAATGCATATCAATTGGTCTGGAACAGGACTTGGAGTTCTTATTCCCCCTCTAAAAAAACCAATATATGGAACAGATATAAAACCTGGAGATAAAATTGTAGCTTTAAAAAGCTCTGGTTTTAGAAGTAATGGATTCTCTCTATTACGCACTATTTTAAAAGAGAGATTTGGTGATTATTGGCATCTAGAGAGTTATGAGGGAAAAAGTTGGGGAGAGATTCTATTAACTCCATCAAAAATATACACCCCTTTTATCTCAAATATTATTCAACTTGAGTTTATTCCAAAAGGTATATCTCATATTACTGGTGGTGGAGTATCATCAAAATTAAAAAGAGTTTTACCTTATGGATTAGGTGCTAAGCTTGATAACTTATGGAATCCATTCAATTTTATGAATGAGATTTTAAAATTGGGAAATATATCTCTACAAAAAGGATACTCTTATTGGAATATGGGAAATGGGATGCTACTAATTTGTGATGAATTAGTAGCAAATAGTATTGTTGAGTACTCTAAAAACAGTTATGTTGATGCAAAAATTGCTGGCATTATAACAGATAGTGGAAAAATTGAGATAAATTATAACTCATCAACATTTATATATTAAATTTAAAAAAAATAACAAAGAAAATATTAAAAACCCTATATATTTTGATTATTTTAAAAGAATATCTTTAATTTTTACCTTGAGGTTGTTGACATTTTTTAACTTTATGATATCATGATTTTGGTTTGAGGGAGTTTTTTGTGTTTTTCTTTATTTTACTTACTCTTTTTCTATTTTTTTGGTTATTGAATCAATACCATTTTAACAAAAAAAACATCCTATTTTTATTGATTTTTATGAATCTCTTCTCCTGTTCATCAGATTTAGATTCAGAAATAAAACCAGAGTGTAATTATAATGAAGATTGTATTGATGGCTACTCCTGTATTGATACTTTCTGTGTTAAATCTTGTAGAAATATTATCTGCTCTGAAAATGAGATTTGTGATTTATACACTTTAGAGTGTATTCCTAAGCCATGTCAAACTGATAGTGATTGTAGTTCTGAATTCTATTGTAATATTAATGGTGAGTGTAAATCAAAAGAGAGATACTGTTCATCAAGTGATGAGTGTTTTTCTGGATATAGATGTGATTTAGATATTAATATTTGTAAAATAGAGAGTGATATATGTTTAAAAAATGATGATTGCCCTTTTGGAATGTTTTGTTCTAGTGGTGAATGCCTTCCAACTCTACAATGTTTTGATATATTTACAAATAACAACTCAAAAGAGTCTGCTGGAGAGATAGAGTTAGATATAGATTATAGTATGCAACTATCACCATGGTATTCAGATTGGTATAGCTTTGATTATGATGGAGTATCAACTATAGAGTTCTATCTTTCATTTATACATCAAAATGGTGATATTGATCTAAAAGTCTATCAAAATGGTCAATTAATCACTGAATCAAACTCTGATGAAAATTATGAATCAATACTATTAAAACCCTCTATTCTTTCAAAAGGTGAAATTTTTATAGAGGTCTTTTTATATCAAAGAGATTCTCAAGATACTGATTGTATTTTTTATGAACTACAGGGGCATGAATTAACTCTTCAATGTAATTATGATATATTAGAACCAAATAATGATTATCAAAATGCAGTAAAATTAGAGAATGCTATTGGTCAACTTCTCACAATATGTAATAGAGAAAAAGATATATATAAAATAGCTCCAACAAATAAAAATGATAAGTATAATTTTATGCTATCATTATATCATCCTGAAAATAGAGCTGGAGTCTCTGGAAAATTATGGAGAATAGAGAATGATTATCCAATGTTAATGGTAAAAACAGAGACTCAAGGGGTTATTGATTATTTAGAGGCAGAGTTAGAGGGTGGAAAAATCTACTATCTTGAGATTGAAGGGAGAAATGAGTATTCATATACATACTCTTTAGACTACTATCTACAACCTCAACAGGATAATACAAGCTGCTATAATGATGAATTAGAACCAAATAATGCAACTCCAACTGCAATAACTCCAGATATTAATTTTGGTAGCTATTTTTTATCAATTTGTAGAGCTGATATTGATTGGCATCCAATTCAAGTAGTAAATGGAACAAAGATTCAGGTGATTATAAATTTTAATCAAGAGAATGGTGATTTAAATTTAGCTCTATATAAATTTAATGGAACTCAATTAGAGGAGATATCTCACTCAGAATTAACCCTTAACTATGAGATTTTATCCTATCAACCACAAGAGGATGAGACTATATATATAAAAGTATATCCATCAGGAGGTTCTATAGAAAACAGCTATTTTATACAAATTCTTCAGATAGATTAGTGAATCTTTATTTTATAACAATTTCTAAATTTTAAATATATATTAAAAAATATGTTTTCATAAATTTTATTAAACTTGAAAAAAAATACTATTCGATATATAATTAGTTTATTACTACTTTAGAGGGATTTTTATGATAGAACAGAGTTTTATAGAGGCAGCTCAACAGAGAACTCTTTGCAAAATAACAGACAAAACTGGAAAGGAGAGAGTTGTTGAACCATATCTTATTTTTCTTCCAATAAAAAGGGAGTTAATGTTTCATACCTATCAGATATCTCCAGATGAGGGTTGGAGAAATTTTCATACAGTAGACATAAAAAAAGTGGAGTTACTTGATAATATTTTCTCTCTTAGAGAGGATTATAATCCTTTTAATAAAAAACTTTTTCAAATAGTTCTTTTCTCTATTCCAACAAAAGATGGAAGAAAAAAGGTACCATTTGGCTTTGAGTCTCTATATTTA
>JAFGXH010000359.1 GCA_016936735.1 bacterium | reverse complement strand
GCATCATGAACACTTACATGTGCATTGTTTAACTGCTGTAATGGTTACAATTTAGCTTACAAACCTATTTTTCACCCTTACATTTGGGTTTTTTCTACTTACATTTTGATTTTTTTATGTTACAAATCAAATTTTAGCACTTACATGAGTATCATGAAGGCTTACATGTGCATTATTGATACTTACATGTGCTATATTCACCCTTACATTTGCATTTTTCACACTTACATGTGCATTATTCAACTGCTGTAATGATTTTAAATTAGAATGATTTTATATTTTTAGTGTTGAATAGATATAGTATGCTGTGAGTTGGGATAGTGAAACAAGAACAAGATACTCTTTTAAAAATATAATTGATTGAATCCAGTTTTTTTCTAAAAAATAGAATATTCCAAAGAGCCATAATATCGAACCAAATGATATTAAATATAGAAAAACTCTTATCTTTATAATAAAAAATGCTGGAATAATCATAATCAAAGGTAGTAGTTTTATAATCATAACAAAAAAATCATCCCGATTTCTCATTATTGATAGAACAGAACCTTTATCAACAGTTGGCATAAAGTAGAAAAACAGAAGAAAAATGAAAATCGCAACAGACGCAAAAAGTGTTCCCTTTCTACTTGTGAATAGAAATAGAGTAAATAATAGAGAGATTGAGATTAAAAATAGAATCAGATGAAGCGATAACTCAATTCCAAAAGAGAACTCTATTAATCCAGTCCAAAATTTAATAGCTGGAGGTGAAATATATATTGCCACTCCCATTGCAGCAAAACAGACTATATTCCTAAGAAAAATTTGAGTTAACAAAAGGTCTAAAACAACTAAAAATATTCCCAAAGCAGGAATTGCAAGCGTATTTAAATTAAAATATTGCTCTTTAAAAAGAAGCTCATACTGCTCTGTTGGTCGAATAAAAAAAGATAGAAATAGAAAAATACCAACCCATAGTTGATAATGAGAGTATTCAACTGTTGTCTCTCTATTTTTCTTTACTCTTTGTTTTTCATCAGGAGAGTCCCAATCATTCTCCCAATTATCATCATGTTTTTTTGTTGTATTAACTTTTTCACTTGATATTGTTGGGGTATTTGATAAATCTTTTCCACAAGACCTACAGATTTGAGTCTCGTCTGATGTTATTTTAAAACAAAAAGGACACTGTTTCATAAGAGAACTACAAATAAATCCAAATTGATAATAGCAAATTAAATCTCTATTATCTACATAAAAAATATATACAATGTAACTATTTTTTTGAAAAATAGTAATCAATACCTTTTAGAATAGAGTCTGCAATCTCCTCTTGATATTTATCATCAGTAAGCTGTTTCTTCTCTTTTTCATTTGTAATAAAACCAATCTCAACCAACACTGATGGCATTTTAGTATCAAGAAGAACATAAAACATTGCATTTTTCACACCAAGATTTTTAATGTTTTTAAATTTTCTTCTCAGGTTATAAACAAGAGATGATTGAATATGTTCTGCTAAATCGATTGACTCTTTTGTATTTGCTTTTTTTATTAAATCGGCAAGAATAAACTGTAAATCTGTTATTTTCTGTTGTTGCTCTGCATTCTCAACAGATTCGAGTCTTTTTGAGTAGTTATCTGCTGCAATATTTAGATAAAATGTCTCAATTCCATAAAATTTTTTATTAGCAATTGCATTAACATGAATTGATATAAAAAGGTCTGCCTTTTTTTTATTTGCAAACTGAGTTCTCTCATCAAGTGTTAATGTTGTATCTTTATCTCTAGTTAAATATAGGGTATAATCTTTTTTCTTTGCAATTTTTTTCTGTAGTTTTAGTGCAACCTCAAGGGTAATATCTTTTTCCATTATCTTTTTAGTGCTATCAACTGCACCAGGGTCATCACCACCATGACCTGGATCAATTACAATAATCATTTTTCTTTTTTTTGAGTTGCTGTTTTTATCATCTTTGTTAACTTCTGTTGTTTCATTTTTAATATTTAAGCTCCCCTCTGAAGGGACCCCAGAAAATGCTTCTGCATTTTTTGGGAACCCGTTTAAGGGGGTTTGGGGGTGGGTTTTTACTGTGTTTTCAGTCGTTTTATCCGATTTTTTATCTAAATTTTTATCTAAAGATGCTTGATTATCTGAAGATTCCGATTTTTTATCTAAATTTTTATCTAAAGATACTTGATTATCTGAAGTTTCTGATGTTTTTTCAGATTTTTTAGAGTCAATTGACTCTATTTTAGACTCAATCTCATTTGCAAGTTGAATCACTTTTTGATTTGATTCATCGCAATATTTGAGCAGAATAACAAACTCTTTTCCTCTATTAAGAATTTGGTATGCACCATAATCTTTAAAATCAAAAACAACTCTCTCAACACCCTCTTTATATGTTCCAAATCTTACCTGTTCAACAAGTTCACTATTAATTTTAATAGTTTTTTTTGATGGATTATGTTTCTCTTTTAAATCAACAAAAACTTTTTTAATTTTCTCATTTTCAATAACACTTCCAATTTGTGTAAACTCATTATTTTTTGATTTAAAAACAGCTTTAATCTCATTATCATAAACAAGAATATCAACAAAAGGATGTTCCAGTTTTTTTACTAATTTTTTATCTTCTGTTTTTTTTGCATCTTGAGTTTTCTCTATTGGATTCTCTTTTTTCAAAAGCTCTGGATAGTTTTTTGTTATAAACTCAAGAGCTTTTGGATATGAGTCACTTTTAGGATACTCATTAATAATTTTTAGTGAATATTTTTTTGCTTTTTCAAAATCTTTTCTAAACTCAAAATAGATATTATATAAAACATAACAGCCATCATCAGCAAGAGTTGATGTTTTAAAATTGTTACAAACAGTTTCAAAATACTCTATTGCACTATTTAAATCACTTTGTTGTGAGTTTTTTTGATATAATTTATAGTATAAATTGGCAATAGTATAGTTTGCTTTTACAATTGTTGAATCTTTAGGATATTTTTTTACATGATTTTTAAATAGTAAAATAATATCATCCCAATCTGCATTAGAGTTATCTTTTTTTTTCATAAACTCATGATATTTAGTTGATATTTTACTATAATCATCTGTTGCAGAGGCAAAAAGAGGAATTGCTATCAGAAAAAAAATATATATAGCTCTAATAATCATACTATTTCATCCTTTAATAGATTCTAGAATCTTTTTTAGATAGAGTTAAAAACAAAATAGGTTTAAAACAGTGACTATTTTCACTGTAGTAGTCTAATTTTAGAATAACTAATTTCTTTATCTTTTGTCAATTTTCTATATTTTTATATTTTTTTCTGTTTGATATGTTCTATTTTAGATTAATATTGATTAAAAAATTTAAATATACATCTCATCAATATCTTTTTTATACCTCTCCATGCATATTTTTCTTTTTACTTTTAGAGTAGGAGTTAACTCTCCATTCTCTATTGAAAACTCATTTGGAACTATTTTGAATTTTTTTATTGTTGAAAAAGATGGAAGTGTACTGTTTTTTTCACTAATAATCTCCTCCATCCATTGAATTATTTTTGGATGCCCTGTTAACTCATCTTTTGATTTATAGATAATCCCATTTGTTGCTGCAAATTTTTCTGCCTCTTCAAAATTTATATTTACAAGAGCAACAAGATACCTCATTTTATCACCTAAAACAATTATCTGGCTAATACGATGGTCTGTTTTCATCAGATTTTCAATCCCTTGAGGAGCTATATTTTTCCCTCCAGCAGTAACAATAATATCTTTTTTCCTATCTGTTATTGTGATATATCCATCATTATCAATAACACCAATATCGCCACTATAAAACCATCCATCAACTAATGCCTCTGTTGTTGCATTAATATCTTTGTAGTAACCATCCATAACCATTGCTCCCTTACAAATAATCTCACCATCATCTGCAAGTTTAATATCAACAGTTTTTGTTGCTGGACCAACAGTTCCAAATTTGAAAAGGTCAGGTTTATTAATTGTTGATGCTCCAGCTAACTCTGTTAAACCATAAGCCTCTAAAATCAGAATCCCTGATGCATGAAAAAATTGAGCAATCTCTTTTGCTAATGGAGCACCAGCAGATGCAAAAAATTTAAGTCTTCCACCAAATCTGTTTTTTAATTTTGAGAATACAAGTTTTGAAGCAAGCTCATACTGAACTTTTAGAACTGGAGAGATTGATTTTTTTTGTTGAATAGCTTTTGAAACAGATTCCCCCACCTCTATGGCCCAATTAAAAACTTTTTTCTTAACAAAAGAGCCATTTTCAACATCTGAAACAATTTTTGAGTATACTTTTTCATATATTCTTGGAACGCTTCCCATAAAATGAGGTTTTATTTCGCCAATATTATCCATTAATTTCTCAATACTCTCTGCATAGGCACTCTGAAATCCTGCATAAATTGATAAAATATGCATAACTTTTGCAAAAATATGTGCTAATGGAAGAAACATTAATATAATCTCATTCTCAAAAGCTATATCTTTCAATGAATCTGCTAATCCTTCAGCATTTGCTAAAAGTGCCCTATGACTTAACATAACCCCTTTTGGAACACCTGTTGTTCCAGATGTATAAACAATTGTTGCCAATTGAGAATCTGGTGTGTTTTCTGAAAGTTTTTTAAACTCATCGAATGAGTATTTTTCACCAATAGATTCAACCTCTTTCCAAGTTAAAAGCCAATCAAATTTTTTATCTGATTCACCTTTTATTAGAATTACTTTTGGTTTTGTTGCTAAATTATCATAAACTTGAATAACTTTTTCAAGCTGTTTTTTATCCTCAACAAAAACAATTTTTGAGTCTGAGTGATTAATGATATACTCAACCTCTTTTGGTGTGTTTGATTGATAGATAGGAATGGTAACTCCATTTATCCCTAATATTCCCATATCTGCAATAACCCACTCAATCATTGAGTTTGATAGTATTGAAACTTTTTCTAAAGAGTTTAGTCCCAATTTTTTTAGTGCCATTCCTATATTTTTAGCACGTTCACCATATCTCTCCCAAGTAGTATTAACCCAAACCCCATTCTCTTTTGATATTAGAGCTGTTTGAGTAGATTTTTGTGTTATTTTTTTATAAAAAAGGTCACTTAGATTTTTATATTGGTTGCTATACTCCATAAAATTTCCTACTAAAAATTACTCATCTTATGAAATCTAAAAAAAGATCTCCTGATTCTCTTACAACATATTTCAAAAAATTACAATAAAAATAGATGATTTATTTTTAATAATATTTAAATAAAATTGATTTTTTTAAGTCAAAAATAGAGATAAAAAAGCTGTAGTAATGCTTTTTTTGTTATAGAATAGAGAGTAAATAGATTTGTTAATAAAAAATATTTGATTTTATGATTTTATTTCACTATAATAAACTAAATTGAGAGTGTTTATGATGAATAGTAATGATAGAATAAATAATTATACCTCTTTGATAGAGGATGACTATGAAGAGAAGACCCAAATTGTTGAAGAGAAGAGTTTAATAAAAAATCTAAAAAATACAAAAGCATATTTAATAGAGATATATGGTGAAAATCTTGGTAAAAAAACTGAAATAGAGACTGATAGGGCTATTATAGGAAGAGAGGCTCGTTGTAATATAGTTATTAATTCAAACTCTGTATCAAGAAAACATGCAATGATTTATAAAAAATATATTGACATGGGAAATCATAACTCAATGCACTCTTTTTGGATAAGAGATTTAGGCTCAACCAATGGAACCTATGTTGGAGATCAACCAATAAATGATATTGAGTTAATGAATGGAGATACTATAAAAGTTGGTAGTACTATATTCAAATTTATTATTGGTAGTGATGTTGAGACTGCATATTTTGAAGAGATCTATAATATGACAATTGTGGATGGATTAACTGAAATTCATAATAAACGATATTTTCTTGAAAGTCTTGAAAAAGAGATTAGTAGAGCTAAAAGATATGAACGTCCACTCTGTTTAATTATGTTTGATATAGATTTTTTTAAAAAAATAAATGATACATATGGTCATTTAACTGGTGATTATGTTTTGAAAAAAATGTCTCAAGTTATAAGAGATTCAATAAGAAGAGAGGAGATTTTTGCTCGGTATGGTGGAGAGGAGTTTGCTATAATTATGCCTGAAACTCCTAAAAAATCGGCAGTAACTCTTGCAGAAAAAGTAAGACAACTAATTGAAACAACAATATTCTCTTTTGAGGGACATGTTGTTCCTGTTACAATTAGTTTAGGTGTTGCAGATTTAAATAAATCTATCTCATCTGCTCTTGAGTTAATTGCCTTTGCAGATAAAAATCTTTATAAGGCAAAACATAGTGGTAGAAACTGCGTTATTGGATGATATTTTCTCTCAATTTTTTAGATTTCTTGAACAGTATGGATATACTGTTCCAATATCCCAAAAAATAGTTTTCTTTCAATCAATTCAACAGATTAATATATTAAATAAAGATATTTTTTTCTCTTTGTGTAGAACCACTTTAGCATCCGATTACTCTCAATTATTAAAATTAAATAGCTATCTTGATATATATTTTAATGAGAAGAATATAATTACTGAAAATTTTAAAAATCATAATTTTCTTTCAAAATTAATTGATAATAGAGATGATAAAGAGAATAAAAATCTTTTTGAAACAGAAGCAACCCCAATAGAGTCTGTTGTTTCAAGATATATGTTTAAATCTAAAAATTATGGTGGATTATTAAAATATGTTGTTTTAAATGAGAGAGAGCAACTTATGAGATTAATTCATCTTTCTGCACAAAATATTGATTATAATCAATTGAAGACAGATTTTGGAGCAGGAAAAATAACAGATATTATCAGAAAAAGATTAGGAACAGATAAACTGCCAGAGCTTTTTGAGAAATTTTTAGACTCTTTAAAAAAATCTGGTGCATCTGATGATGAGATTGAGCATATATCAAAAAGGGTAAAAATTGGGCTTCAAACAGTTAAAAAAAGTATAAGAGACTATGTTAAATTGAGGGTTGATTTTGAAAAAGAATCTAAAAATAATAATCAAATTAAAGAGAACTCTATTTATGATAAGAATATCAATTCAATAAATTATAAAGAGAGTTCTGAAGATATGAGTGAGGCATTAACTCAACTTATTGATAAATTAAAAAGAAAAAAGGGAATAAGGGAGAAAAAAGATAGAAAGGGCTCTCTTGATATAAAAAAAACTATTAAAAAATCTATACAAACAGAGTTAATCCCTTTTAAAGTATATTTTAAAAAAAGGGTTTTGAAAAAAAATAGCATTATATTCTTTTGTGATATATCTGAGTCTGTTCAAAAAACAACATTTTTTATGCTAAAATTTATTCTATCTCTTAGAGAGAGATTTGATAAAATGAGAGCCTTTGTTTTTATCTCAGAGGCTGGAGAGATAACAGACTATTTTGAAAACTCATCAATAAATGATGCTATTTCAAAAATAGTCTCCTCTCCTCCAATTGATACCAATATAAATAGTAATTATGAAACAGCTTTTGAGAGTTTTATAAAAAAATTTGAACACTATTTAACTCCATCAACATTACTCTTTATAGTTGGTGATGGAAGAGGTAATTATGATTCAAATGCATTATCATCAATAATATATCTAAAGAAAAAAGTTAAAAAAATTACATGGCTTAATCCTGAATCGCCAGATTTTTGGGGATTATCTGATAGTGATATGAATCTATATTTAGAACATATTGATTCTGCATATCCTCTCTATAATTTAAAAACATTAGAGAGATTTGCTTCAGATTTTAATCTATTTTAGTTATTACTCATTAAAATATATAAAAATGTGTTACTAAATGCATGAAAAAGAATAGATGAGTATATTGTTCCTGTTTTATTTTTTAATATTCCAAAAACTAAAGATGGAAAAAATGTCAATATTGAGAAAAATGTAAAATATGTTAAAAAATGCCCAATAGAGAAAAATAGAGATGTTATAACTATTGCCCAATCAAAATTTAATGATTTTATAATATCTTTTTGAACTGTTTTTTTTATAAGTGATTGAAGATATCCTCTATAAAAAAACTCCTCTGATAAGCCAATAATGAATATATTT
>JAFGXH010000358.1 GCA_016936735.1 bacterium | reverse complement strand
TTTATAATATATTCAGTAAATTAAAACTTACTATTAATTTAATGGAAAAAAAAGTAGTATAATCGGTAGATTAAAACTATTTTTCACTATCTTTTGGATTAATCTCTTTAATGTTTGATATATCTATTGATTCTAAATAATCACCAATCTCAGTTTCAACACGTTTCAAAATCTCATCTTTTCCCATCTTTTTTAGTGTTGATGTTAAAATAAGACTCTCTTTTGGAACTCCTGTCTCCTCTGATATTATTTTTATCTGCTGATTTCTCTCTTTTAAATTGATTTTATCCACTTTTGTTAGAACTATTGCAAAAGTTTTACCATAAAAACTTAACCACTTTAAAATTTTTAAATCATCATCTGTTGGAGTTCGTCTGATATCTAAAAGAAGAAAAAATAGAGCTAAATTCTCCCTATTTTTTAGATATCCCTCAATCATATTTCCCCATTTTGTTGTCTCATCTTTAGATCTTTTTGCAAAACCATAACCAGGTAAATCAACAAAACAGAACTGATTATTAACTGCAAAAAAGTTTATAAGTGTTGTTTTCCCAGGAGTTGATGAGACTTTTGCTAAACTTTTATTATTTAGAACAAGATTTATTAGCGAAGATTTTCCAACATTACTTCTTCCAATAAATGCTATCTCTTTATAAAAATGTTGTGGATATTGCTCTTTTTTAACTGCAGAAGTTATAAATGTGGCAAATTTAATATTAATCATAAAAATTCCTTTTTATTATAAACAAAAATAGATTTTTTGTTTAAATTATTTTTAAAAATGGTGTTGATTATCTATTTTCAAAGTTTTTTTAGCCTATCTTTTGCAATATTTGCCTCTGGGCTATTTGGATTTTTTTGGAGAAATAGTTGAAAATATTTTTTTGCATTCTCTTTCTCTTCATTCGCAAAATAGGCCTCTCCAGCCCCTAAATATGCATCACTATAGTCTGGGTCAATTGATATCGCCTGTTTAAAATATGATGCTGATGAATCTAAATTTCCCCAATCATAAAGAATCCATCCCATTTGAGATGCAGCTTTTGCAGACTGTTTTTTTTGTAAAGCCTTTTTATAGTTGTTATAGGCTGTTTTTGATTGCCCTCTTTCAAATGCTTTGTCTGCACTTGCCATTAATTGTTCAAAAGATAACTCAACCTCTACTTTTTTCTCATTAGTCTCTTTAGGAGTCTCTTTTTCTACTTTATTCTCTTGATCTGTTTTTGTTGTATTTGTATCCTCTTTATTCTCATTCGTTGTGTTTTTAATCTCTTTATCATCAGCTTTATTTTCTAAAAGTTTCTCGTTTTTCATTAAAAACTCTAAAATATCAATTTGAGAAACTGCTAAAGAGTGATTTTTTTGAAATGGAATAATTGACTCCATTCTAACACTTGCTGCCTCATATTTTCCCTCCATAAAGTAGTATTGAGCAAGAAGATATTTGAATGGAATAAAAGATGGATATCTTTTTGATAAATCTTTAAGAGATTCAATAAGATTCTCATCACTTCTTGTTTTATTAAGAATATCTAAAAATGAGACAAACTCATCATCTGGTTTTAAAGACTCTGCCTCTTTTCTATATTTATTAAAATCACCCTCATTCTCCATATAAAAACTATACATCGCCATTGAAACAATAACATAAAACTGTTTAGGATCTAATGCTGTTCCCATAAGTGCATAGGGTTGCATCTCTTTTTTTAAACTCTCAAACTCTTTTGTATATAATTCAATATTTTTATCAATATCTTGAATTGAAACTCTATCATTATCCCCTATTTTTTCAATCAATTTTCTTAAATTTTTATTAAAATCAATCTCATAATAGAGAAAAAATAGTTGAAACTCAACTGCTAAAGCACGATATGCGATAGAGTAGATATGTTTTGGATTATCTTTTATATATTTGTTGAAGTTAGTTATAGCATCTTTTAAAGCTGGTGGATCATATTTTTTAAATTTATTAACACCCTCAGAGTATAAATCCTCTGTTGCTGTTATGGTTGAACTGTTTTTTAATTTATTAAAATACTCTAAAATTAAATCTTTTTTAAAAAAAGCAACAGCAGCAACAATAATTAAAAATATAAGAAAATACCATATCCCTTTTTTTCTTTTTGGAAGAGAGTGAAGTGATATTGATTCAATTTTACTGTCATCATAATCATTATATTTTATTTGATTTAATTTCTGAGTTGATGCTACAGAGTTTGATGGATTTGGTGTAAATTTTTGACTTTGTGTAAAAGTAAATTTCTCCTCCTCTGGAATTTGAGGCTTTTGTGTTGGAACTGAAAGTGTAATTTTATCAAACAGCTCTTTGTATTGAGGAATCTCCTCTAGTTTAATCCAATTGGTTTTATCTCTACTAAACTCAAACTCTCTTAAAACTCTTCTCTCTTTAATCCAATCAATAATCTCATCTGGAGAGGAGGCTGTGTAAATAACCTGATCACTGTTTTTTATGTATAGTGCTGTTTTTGGTGTTATTGAGAATATTGATTGGCAACTTGAACACTTTACATCAACACCACCATCAGGTATTTTCGTATCATCAATCTCATATTTAAAATTACAATTGGGACAATAAATATTCATCTTAACCCCGAACAAAAACAGGCTATTTTAATTTTTTTTTATCTAATTGTCAAAGATTTTATTTTTTACTCAATTTATGAACTTTTTTTATTCAAAAAAAATAGTTTTTAACCTAATTTTAGTTGAATAAAAGTTTAAATCATTGTATTATATAAAATCTTTTTTGTTAGTTAATTTTTTTCTGGAGGATGTATGAAAGGATTAAAACTCTTTTTAACGTTTTTTTTCCTTCTCTCTGCTGGAGGCTTTTTAAGTGGTTGTGATGATGAAACTAATCCATCAGTAACCACTTGCTCTACAAAAGCTGATTGTACAGAGAGTAGTGAAGAGTGTCGATTTCTAAATTTAAATGCAACAACAGGTGTTTGTGTTGCATTAACAACCTGTTCAACAGACCAAGATTGTAATGGTAGAAAATGTTTACCATTTGATGCAACAACAAGTTATTGTGGTTATACTGGTGATGTTGATTTTGCAATAAAAACCGCAACATTACCAAATGGGGTTGTTGGAAAATCCTACTCTTTTTCTTTAGAAGTTGAGGGTGTTTCTGCACCATTTCATTTTGAATTAAAAGATGGTTCTCTTCTTCCTCAAGGTTTAACTCTTTCAAGAACAGGAGCTATAACTGGAACTCCTACTACTGTTGTTGAAAATCATCAATTTACTGTTATTGCAATAAATGGTGAGGATAACTCACCATACTATTTTAATGATAGAGTTGCAGAGGCTGTATTATCAATAACTATTATTGAGAATGATCCTTGTGCTGATGTTACTTGTGAAGGCAACTCTCATTGTGAAGATGGTGAATGTTTGTGTGATGATAATTTTCATGAAGAGGGTGAAAGTTGTGTATCAAACACAAAAACTGTTAGTTGTCAAGATGCTGCTCCAGCAAATGCAACATCAGTAATAACAACAGTTACAATTAATTGGACAGATGAAAATGGTTGGAGTGATCCTGCTGTTTGTGAATGGAACTGTAAATCTGGATATGAACTTGATAATGGAGTTTGTATTGCTGTAAATGAGTGTGCAGATTTTACTTGTGGTGATAATTCACAATGTGAAATTCAAAATGGCTCACCTGTTTGTGTTTGTGATACAAATTTTCATAAAGATGAAACAGAGGCTTGTGTTTCAAATAGTAAAATGGTTAATTGTATTGATGTTGCTCCAGAACATGCAACATCTACTCTTATTGAAGTTGAAATTATTTGGAATGGAACAGAGTGGAGTACAGCTCCAAATTGTGCTTGGGAATGTAATCAAAATTATCATAATCAAGATGGATCTTGTGTTTTTAATACACAAACAGTTGATTGTCGTGATTTAACAACAGTTCCATCAAATGCTCATCAAGTTGAGTCTCAAGTTGAGGTAAATTGGAATGGAACTCAATGGGAAACTCCTGCATATTGCGAATGGGAATGTAATGCAAATTATATTCTTGATAATGGTGTTTGTATAACTGAAACTGCATGTGCTAATTTTACTTGTGAAGCAAATTCACATTGTGAAATTCAAAATGATCTACCAGTTTGTGTTTGTGACCAAGATTTTCATAAAGATGAAACAGAGGCTTGCATTTCAAATAGTAAAATGGTTGATTGTTTAGATGCTGCTCCTGCAAATGCAACATCTTCTGTTGTTGAGGTAGAGGTAACTTGGAATGGAACAGATTGGAATACTGCCTCAAATTGTGAATGGAACTGTTTTGACACTTTTGAAAGAGTTGATGATAGTTGTGTTTGCCCAGCAGATACACATCTTGCAGATAATAGTTGTGCTTCAAATACAAAAACAGAGTCTTGTGTTGATGCTGCTCCAGAAAATGCAACATCAACAATTACTGATGTTGAGGTAACTTGGAATACAACAACAAATAGCTGGAATACAACTCCAAATTGTGAATGGAGCTGTGTTGATGGTTTTTACAAAAATGGTTCTGTTTGTTCAGCTATTTGTGAAACAATGGATGCTTTTACAGCAGAGTATTATGAAAATTATGGTGTGATTAATAGTATTCGTGATGAGGCATACTATCTTGAATCAGTTAATGCAACATATGACAATTTAAATACACAAGGATTAAATTGTTTAAAAGTTGAAGATTGGTATGTTTTAGATATTCCTGCTGGATATCGTTTTAGAACAACAATCAATTTTACACATGCAAATGGTGATTTAGATTTAAGAATTTACAAAAACGATGAAACTACATATCTAAATTCAGCTGGTTCTACAAACTCTGAAACATTATCAACAGATGTTTTAGTTGATGCAACATATTATATTAGTGTTCGTTATGGTTTAAATACATACTCAATGACAATTTCTCTTGAGGAGATTTGTACAGTTAATGAGGATTGTGAGGCAAATGAACTTTGTGAAGCTGGTTCATGTGTTCCAAATTTATGTTATGGTGTAACTTGTGGTGAACACTCAACATGTAGCCAAACAACTGGTGATTGTGTTTGTGATAGTGGATATTACTCTCTTGATGGCTCTTGTGTAAATCCATGTGAAACTCCTGCAAACACTTGTGATGCCCTTGCTCATGAACTTTGTGTTGCAACTGGTGCAGAAACATTTAATTGTGCTTGTGAAGATGGTTATACAAAAGTTGGAGATGAGTGTGTTATGGTTGGTGGAAATGGTACAGATACTTGTACTAATTCAACAATTATCTCTTCAACAGGAGTATGGACAGGAACAACAGTTGGGGCTACAAATGATTATACTCTTGGAAGTGGAAGTTGTACTGGTTATCCAGCAAATGGTTTAGATGTTGTTTATCAAGTTGAATTAAATGCTGGTGATCAATTACAGGCAGTTTTAACTGGAACAACAGGAACTGGAGATCTCTCTCTCTATTTAATTAGTGATTGTAGTGATGATTTTGGAAGTTGTGTTGCTGGAAGCGATGAAAATACAGGATTAAGTTCTGAAGAGATCTCTTTTACTGCAACTACATCAATGACATATTTTATTGTTGTGGATGCCTACTCATCAACTGCAGGTTATAATTTTGAACTTGATGTTCTCATAACAAGAGCTGTTGTAGAGTGTACAGAAGATCAAACAGTAGTTTGTCCAACAGATTCAAATGCAACTCTTTATATGGCTTGTATTGATGGTGAATG
>JAFGXH010000357.1 GCA_016936735.1 bacterium | reverse complement strand
GAAATATCGCTTGCAACTATTTTCCATAATAGTAGTAGTGATATTTTTTATAACTGTAATAGGATATTTTTGAAGGGTCAGCCTGATTTAATATAACTCCAATCACTTTGGATTGAATTCCATTAAATTGTGTAACAGCCTCTCTTAGATAGTGTTTGTTTGTTGTGTTATATTTTACAACTAAAACAACACCATCAAGCATTTTAGAGAGAACCATTGGGTCTGAAACTGCTGATGTTGGAGGAGAGTCAAATATAACTCTATCATATCTTTCTGATAAAAGATCCATTAACTCTTTAAATTTTTTACTTTTAATTATCTGAATTGCATTTGGTGGTATTGGTCCTGCAGATATAAAATCTAAATTCTGAAGCTCTGTTTTTTGGATAATGGAATCTAAATCCATTCCACCAGATACAAAAGATGTTAGTCCAACTTTATTATCATTGAAAAAAACTTTGTGAAGACGTGGTTTTCTTAAGTCTGTATCAATAACAACTGTTTTTAATCCTTGATCTGCAAGAGTTGATGCAAGGTTAGATGCTATTGTTGTTTTCCCCTCCATTGGTCCAGGAGATGTTACTAAAAATGTTTTATTTATTTTTTCCGATTCAGATTGATTCATAAAGTCTATATTTGTGATAATACTTCGACAGTTCTCTGCAAAACTGGAGCGAGGAGCATTTATAGAGTATAACTCTTTATATGGTATTTTAGGTGCTTCAATTTTAACATCTTTTGGAAGATGCCCTAAAAATGTTAATCCATAAGTAGTTTCAAGTTCATCTCTTGTTTTAACTGTTTTATCAAGATAAAGGAGTAAAAGAATTAATAAAAAAGATAACACTCCACCAGCAAAAAAACCTAACACAAGATTTAATTTAAGTTTTGGTTTTATAGGAGCCATTGGTATTTTGGCATAATCTAATATCTCAATATTATTTGTTTGAAGAAGGAGTTTAAGATTATTTTTCTTTAGTTCAGAGAGAAGCATTTTATAAATCTCTGTTTCAGTATTAGCGGTTCTTTTATTCTGTTTATATATTAACTCATTCTCCTCAATTTTTAAGGCATCTATTATTGCTTTCTCTTTTAAAGTTAATACCTCTTTCTCTTTTGCTAATATAATTTTATATCTACTCTCAATAGATTTTTTATATTGCTCCTCAATAGCCTCTATTTTTGTCTCAATATTTTTAATCTGCTCTTTTAGAGAGAGAATTTTTGGATGATTCTCCTCATATTTTTCAAGAGTTGTTGATAGCTCATTTCTCTTTACCAATAGAGATGTTTGGAGATTAATATATGATGAGTCTTTAAAAAGATATGAGTTATCTTTTTTATCTTTTTTCAAATAGTAGTTATACTCCTGTTCTGCATCTATTCTTTGAACTCTAAACTCATTATATTTCTCCTCAAGAGAGTAGAGTTTTTGAATTGTTGTATTTCTATTGTCCTCTGATGTTGTTAGAATCACTCTGTTTTTAAATTTAAAATCGAATAGATTTTTCTCTGCATTTATAACTCTTTCATCTGCTTCAGATACACGCTCCTCTAACCAGGATATAGATTTTTTAAGATGCTCTGTTTTTCTCCGTAAATTATAATCTTTATAGCTTTCTGCATAGTAGTTTGCAAAAAGTGCAACAATATCAGGATCTGTTCCCTCGATATTAAGCATAACTTTATTACTCTCTTCAAGAGGAGTAAGTGTAAGCATTGATTGTAAAGCAGATGCAACATCTCCATCATTTTTTACTAAATTTTCAAAATATGGATTTTCATTAAGTTTATATCTCTCAACAATCTCTTTTGCTAATCCATAACTTCTTATTCGTTCATATTCTGTGTTATAAAAGGCATCATACTCTTGAAAAGAGGTATAATATCTTTCACTTATCTCCTCAACAGGTGTTGATTCTCTAAAATTTATTATTAAAGAGACAGAAGCACTATATATCTTTGTCTGTTTTTTTGTCAGCCAGTATGTAAAAGCTAATGATAGCATCAAAACAAATATGATAAGATATTTAAATCGATTTAGATAAACTAATATATCTTTGATTGTTAGAATCTCTTGTGAATTCACAGAACTCCTAAAATTTATATAAAAAAGATTAAATTAATAATTAAACTTAAAAAATAACTTTTTGTTTTCCCCTCACCCCCTAAAAATGCAAAGCATTTTTAAGGAACCCATAAATACTTGGTGAAGGAGAACAAGATAAAATGTATTTAATTATTTTTTATAATAATAAATCATAATATCTTCAAGTCCCTCTCAAACTCTTTTACTCTTTTTCTTTTTTTATAAAAAGAAACGGTCAGTGAGCTTGTCGAACTGTAGGGTGGGGATTCTTTTAAACTTAAAATAAACAACTATAATCTATAACCATGATTCTGGAACATAAACAATATCATTTGGAATTAAAATAATATCTTTCAAATCCCCAGAGATAATTCTATCAATTGGTATTGTTACAGAGTGCTCTTTATTTTTTATAGTACGTTTTAAAACAACTCCATTCCTATTTGCAATTGATGTAAAACCACCACCTGTTGCAATAAGTTGTAGAATTGTCATTTTAGGGAGATAGTTATATGCTCCAGCCTTATTAATTTGTCCTAAAACATAAACTTTTTTACTATTACTCTCTTTTAGAAATATTGTAACTTGAGGATTTTTAAAATGTTTCTCTTTTAATCTATCCTCTATCTCTTTTGTTATCTCATTTTGATTTCTTCCAAATACCTGAATAGAACCAATAAGAGGATAGGTTATTTTTCCACTACTATCAATTCTATATGTTCTTAAAAGTTCAGGTTCACCATAAACAGATATCTCTAAAATATCATTTATACCTAATTTACTAATATCCTCTGTTAATTCAGGTAAATCAATAATTGGCAATTTTTTTATATTTTTTGTATTTGTATCTGTTCCACAAGAGATTATAAAGAGTATAAAAAAAACTGACAATAAAAAATTAAATAGATTAATATTTTTTGAATTAAGATACTCTATTATTTTCATAATGTTTAGAAAAATATTGAGAAATTAAGAGTTACAACATGTTGTAAATAGTCATAGTTAACAGTTGTAGGACCAGTTTCTGATGTGTATGATGTTGTAAAATCTGTTATATTTTTATTGAGTGTATATCTAAGTTCAGCTTTGTATTGATTTTTATAGTTATACCCAAAAAATGGTGAAAATTTAGCTAAAATTTCAGATCTTGATGATGATGCTGTTACATTATTTGAACCAGCTGGCATTGAGACATTTGAAAATATGTTAAGAGTAAAATTTACAGATGCACCAAACTCAAAATAGTTCATAAAAGATGATTTGTAGTTAAAATATAGTTCATGATATTCCAAATAGTTTGAGAATACAATATCGGTAAACCCACGATCATACCCAGCAACTATTTTATCTCTTTTAGAAAAAGCATAAGTTCCCTCAATTGTTGCAACATAGGAGTTAAAATCTGCTCCTGTTGTATAATCTGTATAAGCCCAACCCAAAGTTAGTTTTACTGCTAATTTAGGTGTTATAACACCTAATAGTCCAGTTCTACCAATTATTGGCATTGAATCAGATGTACTAAAAAACTCAGAATACTCTGTGTTTGTATGGGTAACAAATCCAACTAATCCCTCAAGAATAAATGATGTTTTAGGAAGAAAACGCCACTCTATTCCAAGAGAAAAATCATGACCCATATTATCTTGAGCCTCTGTTGCAGCTTTTGTTTGATCCTCAAGAGAGTCTGAAAAAACTGTTTTATTAATTGAAAACATATATTTAAGACTAAACTTAAGTGTTTTTCCAAATGGTGTTGTAAAAAAACCTGCACTTAATCTGTTTTGTATTTTATTGATTGAGTCTTGATAACCTGCATAAGATGTTTTGTTGAATGAATCATCAATAAAAATCTGAAAGTTTCCCTGTTTAAAAAATGCAAGTGCAAGATTTGATGTTAAATTAAAATCATTATTATTACTTACAACATCACTAGTTGAATCAGTAAGTGAAGCAAAATAGGTGTAGTTTCCCGATATATCAAACTTAATCTCATTACTTGATTGATTTTTATTACTAAGTTTTAAACCAGGAAGAACCATTAATGATATTGTTGATATCTCACCCTCTGTTGCACGGAAAAAATTGCTATTATAATCTGTCTGAAGAGAGACAAATGATGTAAACTTAAATGAACTATCAGACTCCTCTTGTGCTTGAATCGAGATAGATAAAAGAGTAGATAGTAGGATAATATATATATATCTTGTCAAGAAAGTCCTCCAAATCAATGATAGCACTTTAACGATATTTAAAACAAATGTCAAACCATAATATTCACAAAAAGTGCATTTTTTATAAAAAAAAACAACTCACTTTCTAATAATCGGAGTTTTATCCAAAATATCAAGTGACCTTTGAGAAAAATAGCATAAAAAAATATTTGTGTCAATTTTTATCTAAATTGATTAATAACTTATATCATAGTTTTT
>JAFGXH010000356.1 GCA_016936735.1 bacterium | reverse complement strand
CCTCTGTTTTTACCATCAAATCAACTCTATTAAACTTTGAGCTATCTAAATTATTACTCTCACTCTCAAGAAGCTCTAATATTTTTATATCTGTTTTTAATAAAGTTGACAAAAACCCCTCTAAAATATCAAAATTTGATTTATCTTTTAATATATATTTTATTGCCCAATCAAATGACAGGGTTTTTGTTGTCATTTCCTATTCTCCTAAAAATATGTTTAAATAAAAAATAAAAACATCACTATATTATAACTTTAAATTAAATGCTCTTCAATAGATATAGTATGTAATAAATGTTATTTTTTATGAATAATGGAAATATCTACTCTGTTATTTTATCCATAACATTCTCAAGCTCTTTTTCTGCCTCTTTTTTTTCACTTTTCTTTTTCTCTTTATATGACGCTTCAAGAACAGGAGCATATTTACCTCTTGGATTCCAGAAAATCCATCCATAGGGTTCAACCTCATCAATCTGCTCTTGAATATATTTATAATCATATTTTCTATTTTTTATTCCATACTCAAAGGCCTGTAGATATGGTCTTATAACAATATCAAACCCATCAAAAATCTCTTTTGTTCTTATCATGCTTTTTTGAATCATTTGAGAGGCATTGTCTCCTGGATTTTTAAGGTTATCAAATGGGTTTGAAAAATGTGATGGATATATCATTGGGGATATAATGTCACTATTTTTTGCCATTTTTGTTAAATCCTGACCTGTAACACAAACATCAGATTTTCTTTGCCATAATGTTATACCAAAAACATCAATAGATAGTAAAATATCCTCTTTTTTTGTTATTTCATGAACTTTTTTAAGAAAATTATTAATAACCTCAACCCTATTTTGAGCCTTACATTCAGATGCTCCTGCTTCAGGAAATCTTATATAGTCAAGTTGAATCTCATCAAGTGGATATTTTGAGAGTTTTTTTATTAAATCTAAAAGATATGTTTGAACCTCAGTATTAGCAGGATTAACCCAAGATGAGTAGGCTCCTTTTGAATAAAGTCTTAAATTAGGCATTCCATTAGCAAGTGATTCATCATGAAAACATACAACTCTTGCAACAGCATGCATATCATTTTTATGCAAATAGTAGATAACTTTATTTAAATCACCAAGAGAAGACCAGTTTTTCCTGATTTTTTTAACCCATTCATGTGAAAAAGGTATTGATATCTCTCCGCTCATTGTTTTAACATCAAATACAATTGTATTAATTCCTGCCTTTTTGTAAATCTCTAATTTATCTAAAAAAGATGAGTGTGCAAGTGATGAGATAGGAATATAAAGGGCTTTAGCCTTAAAATCTTTATCTCTATTTAGTTTTGTTGTTGTGAGCGGAGAGTCTAATACTGGTATTTTTAAAATCATTTTTGGTTTTATAAATTTTTTAATACTATTATACTCTTTTATCTCTGCAACAAATGTATCAACATATATATGCTTACTTTGAGAAACATACATATTTGCTATTTTGCGAAGAGAGTCACCACTTTTTACTTTATATTCAATCTCTTTTCCATAGATAATAGTGGATATTAAGAGAATTATAGATGCTATATATATTTTCATAAATTAATCCTAAATATTAAAAATGTAAAAACTGTTAACAGATAAAATCTATAAACACTCTAATTTTATCATATATTTGAGGCTATTTCAATTTTTTGAAAATTGATATTTTTCATTGATTTATAATTTTTTCTTTAAAAAAATAGAAAATATCTCTTTTTATAAAACTATATTTTTCTATATTTTCTTAAAAAGATAGATATTATGAAGATAGATAACAACAGATATATAAAATTACTACTATTTTTATAATCAAAATTGATACTACAACCTGAATCATTAGATTGATGTGGATTAACATCAACCTCTTTAAATCTAACTCTTATTTTTCCATTTTCTGTTATTGGCTCAAAATTTTTACCATCATTTGAGTAAAATGTTGTTGCAAATATTAATAGTTTTGTGAATGAGTCAACTGGTAAAACAGACTTAGAGGGGTGTTCCCCTTTTAAAACAACTATTTTTCGCTCATTTTTTTCAATAAAAATTGGAGAATCAAGTTTTTTTGTAAACCAGCCAGATTTTTTATCACTATTTTGTGAGCTCCATAAAAGATTTTTAGGAACAAGTTTACCATCAATAATATCATAGGTGTCATATATCATTAGTGTTAAAGAGGCATCAATATCTGTTTTAAGTGTATCTATTGCAACAATCTCTCCACTATTTTCAAATGCAAACTCAACTGCAATATAGCCATCTTTCTCACCATAAGTGAAGCTTTCAAGATCATTTTTATCATAATGAATAGATTTATAAATTGAATTTGTAAAATCAATATCACCACCATCAGGAATTTTGGAGTTATTGAATGATAGTGTAGGGGTTTCTGAACTCCAATCATAAAGAGAGGCAATCTCTATAGTTGGTTCAATCCGATTTTCATTGTAATCAAACAGATTAAGCAGAAAACCATCTACCCCATTAAAAAAATTGATATCAGAGGCATCAATAATAAAATATGGATTCTCTCTTGAGTCAATTATTAAAAAGTCAAACTCTGGAGAGCCTCCATCAAATCCTAATAGCATAAATTTTAATAAAGATCTTTTTACCCCTGTTACAAGTAGCTCAAAATATTTTGTTGGTTGATAGTTAACTCTATCTAACATAAAAACAGCCTCTTGTGAATAGTTTTTTACAAAATCATAAGAGAGATAGGCATCTCCAGATATTCCCCAATCATCTCCCCAAGAGTTTCTTATTTTAAAACTATTCTTCTCATTATCATATCCACAAACAACAATTGCATGACCACCCTCCTGTTGAGTTGTTTGAGCATCTGTTGGATTATATACTCCATTTGTAATATTATAAAATGAGGAGTAGATTGGAATTGACAAAATAAATAGATCTCCATTTGCTAAATGTGTTTTTAATTCATCTATTTTCTCATTAGAGACAGGAGTTACTCTTTTTCCAGTATAAAAATGATTATCAGCTGAGTAGAAAAAATAGAATGAGTCTCCTCTAAAAGAGAGAGCTTTTTTCATAGTCTCTCTATCTGGTAATGTTTTGGAGTCTGCTGGATTATATGGAAAGTCTTCAAGAGAGGCACAACCCATTGTTCTTAACACTTTCATTGCATCTAATGGAAAAGAGCCATCATCATTTCCACCATTAATTTGATTATAAAGAAAAGCTGGAGAGCATATATTTTTAGGATCATTTATATCCACACTCCAATCTCTCTCTTTTGCCTCTTGATATGTTTTATAGTAGTAACCTGCTGCCCAAGCAACACAAGAGCCTTGATATCTTTGGCTTGCAACTTTAGGGAGTTTATCACATAAATCTACTTTTTCAGGAACTGTTTTTAAATCACTATAGTATGATTTATATTTTTCAATAAAACCATCTTTATTGAAAAGATATTTTTTAATATCCTCTGGATTTGAAACTTTT
>JAFGXH010000355.1 GCA_016936735.1 bacterium | reverse complement strand
TAATTTATAATTGGAAAAATCTATTTAACATAATACTAAATATCATATTTATAAAAATAAATAGAATACTATTTTAATGTGAATATTAAAATTCATATTGACATCTATAAAGTAATGTTTATAATGTCTGCTACATTACATATGTATACTATTTTTACATTTGTATTATAATTTATTTTTATTTAAGGAGTTTGTATGAAAAAATCTATTATTTTTAAAACATTAGTAATTGCTTTAACAACCCTATTTATAGGATGTGCAACAATTATGGCACCAACAGCACATCCACTCTCATTAAATGCAGAACAGGATGCAACAGAGGTATATATAAATGGGACTAGAATGGGAACAACACCTCTTCAAGTAGAGTTAACAGCAGATAAATCTTATACAATTGAATTTCGTAAGAATGGATATGAACCTATTACAAGAGTTGTAAATCCAGAAGTAGGTGGTGGTTGGATTATTCTCGATATATTGTTTGGATTTGTTCCACTTATTGTTGATGCTGCTACAGGTGCTTGGAATAATTTGGATCAAAACTCTGTTGATGTAAATCTTAATCCTCAAAATAATTAATCTTATAATATTATTTAATCAATACTAACTATTTTGCACATCTAAAACCAAGTGATGGAGAACTAATACTCTCTAGTGATGTTCCATTATACGATATTGTAAACATTTTTTTTAAATGAATATTCCAAGCTCCCCCCTTTACTATTTTATATTGCTCTTTTGATGTTGATGTCCACTCCCAAACATTACCAATAAGATCATAAACCTGATAGATTGAGGCACCTAACTCTTTTGAGCCTACAGAGGAGGTTGCTTTAGAACCACATCCTTTATCTGTATCAAATATATTTGCAAAATTACAATTTAATCCATTATCTCCCCAAGGATAAACAGTTAACTCTGTTCCTCTTGCAGATTTTTCCCACTCATTAGATGTTGGTAATCGTTTTCCAACCCATTTACAATAATCTTCAGCCTGTTTATAATTTACACAATTAATAGGATGATTTAATCTATTTGAGTTATTATAGTTGCAATCGGTATCAACTGTTGAGAATATAGGTTCACTACAATTTCCAGAATCAACACAAGATTTAAATTCAGAAACAGTGATTTCATATTTATCAATCTCAAAATTGCTTACAAAAATCTCCTCATATTCACTATCATCAATAGAACAACTCTGTTTATCTGAAATACATCCTTTTGTAAATTTACCAGATGGAATAAAAGACATTCCCTCTGTTTTTGGAGTACAAAAATTCTCCTTATTCATATAAAAACCTGAATCACAAACAGTACACTGCTCTCCAGCATAACCATTTTCACACTCACAGATTTTATTTACACAACTACCATGAAGACAGGGATCTATATTACAATCAAAATTGGTTTTATCTCCATTAGATTCACTACAAGAGAAAAACGCTATATAAAAAAAGAGAAATAGAGAATATTTATAAAATTTTTTCATATTATCCCTTAAAAAAATGTTAAAAATAAAGTTTAAAAAATTTAAACCATATCAAAAAACATAACATAGAAAAAAAAACAAATCTAGTTATATGTTAAAACTATATTAATTTTATAAATTAGTTACAATAAAAATCTTATATAACTTAAAATGATAAAAAATATCTTTCAATTTCACACTGTTCATCACTCTATAAAAAAAAACAATCTACTTCAATACACTGAAGAATAAATAAATTTTTATTCTTGTGGATGTGAGTAAAAGATATTTAATTATAAGAATATATGTTCTTTTTGTTAACTATATGAAAAATATTAAATAACAGCTGTTTTTATAGAGAATATTTTTGACATTATTATATCTTCAAGTAATAATCAATATGTGATATTTTATGGGGATATTATGAACAAAAATAGTAAAAAACTATCCTTAAAAAGTTATTTATGCTTTTTTAAAAATAACAATAACTTTCCTAAAATAAATAGTTTTTTTATTTTATTAATGCTAGTTACAATTTTATTGGGTTTTTATAGTTGTGACTCCAATGGTGGTTCAAACCCTAACATGGATATTAGAACAATTCCATGTGAGAATATCAAACCAGAAAACTCTCATTGGAGTGATTTTAATGAGAATGGAATGATTACTCAAATGTTTGATGGAGAGAGTTTTGTTCCTCCTGCAGACTCTTGTGGTTGGATTTGTGATGAGGGATTTATAAGAAACTATAATAGTTGTATTTTTAATAATGGAGAGATTACTGATTCAGATTCAGATTCAGTCCCAGATAATCAAGATAACTGTTTAGATATATATAATCCAGATCAATTAGATTTTGATAGTGATACAATTGGTGATCTTTGTGATAGTGATATTGATGGAGATGGTATTGATAATGAAACCGATTTTTGCCCATATGATAAATATGATAACTGTTTAAATTGGGGAGATGATGATGAGGATGGGATAATTGATGAAGAGGATAATTGTCCAGAAATATACAATCCAGAACAGAATGATTTAGATGAAGATGGTATTGGAGATTTCTGTGATGATGATATAGATGGAGACACTATTCTTAATGATAGTGATAATTGTCCAAATGTTAAAAATAGTTCTCAAGAGGATTTTAATAATGATGGAGTTGGAGATGCCTGTGTTCCTCAATTAGGAACAACAGAGTATCCATTTATAATAGATACAAAAAATAGAGTTTTTGATGATACTAGAGATACAAATAACTCATCACAATCAACAATAGATAGCTATCCACCAAACACATTAAATGAGGGTGGAAAAGAGTATGTTTATGGCTTTAAACTTGAAGAGACCTCATATTTTGAGGCTTGGATTGATGAAAGACAACAAAGAAGAGATGATGTTGATATTGATTTACAGCTTTTATCATCAATCGAACCAATTACTCTTATAGTTAGAGATGATTTAAAAATAGAGAGAACTCTTCTTCAACCAGGAGTATACTATTTTACAGCAGATAGTTATGTTAAAAATGGAGTATCCCTTGAGGGAGAGTATTGGTTAAAAATAAAAATTGAGTCTATTTTTGATGGAACATTTGAGGATCCTATTGATTTATCTGGAAAAAAAGGGATAAATACTCTCTCTTTACCTTTTGAATTTAGTGACTCTAGAACAACAGCAACAGCAATATCTAATATATTTACTAACTATAGTGGCTATACAAATTTGAATGAGGGTGGAAAAGAGTATATATATAGATTTACAATTGATAGAGAGGCAAGAGTTGCTGCAATGATATCAAAACCAGAACCAGATGGTGTTGATATTGATATACATCTATTAGGCTCTTTAAGAGATGAAAATGGTACAGCAGTAGATCTTATATCAAGAGGAGATTTTCAGTTATATGCAAGATTACAACCAGGAACATACTATATTATTGCTGATAGTTATAATAGTCTTGTTGGAGCATACACTTTAAATGTTTCAGTTAGACCAATTAGAGGATTTAATGGAGAGATATTATTTAATGATTATATAATGGAGGCAATCCATTTAACAGATTTTAGATATAGACTATTAGGATATGATAGTGATTGGTTAACCCATGATAAAACTTATGGAGACCAAAACTATAATGATTCATCCCATTATGGTTCAATTACACGTTTAAAAACTAATAGAACAATGTGTGTTGCTGCTGTTTGGGAGATTATGTTAACTGCAATGGAGTTATATATTGAGGATACTGGGGATTACAGTGTTTATAATTATCTAACTTTAAGTAGTTGGAAAACTCAATCACAACCAAATATAAAAGGGCATATTTGGGTTAATCATAGCTATTCTCATGGTTCTGCAGATGCAGTCTCTAATTTTGGAATGGGTGAACATAGAATGTTTTGGGAATTAACTCCAGGCTCTCTTTTAGGGATAACACGTTCTACTGGTACAGGTCATGCTGTTGTTTTTGTTGCATTTATTGATAAATGGGGATTTGAATATGATATTTATGATGAAAGTAGAGAGATAATTGGTTTTAAATACTACTCATCACAGGGTGGTTATGATGAGGGAAATGGTGGTATGGATTATAGATATGCAATTTTTAAACAGTATCATACATCAACATATTGTGATAGTAATCCAAGAGTTTGTGATAGTGATAGTGTTCCAATTATGCCATATAAACGTGATTTAAATATATACTATCATAATGAGGGTTATTGCCAATCTGGAACAGCAAAAGTATCAGATTCCATTGATTTGGATAGAGGACTTCAATTATGTCGCTTAAATACTGGTGTAATGTTTTCTCCAACTGAATGGAGTTATAATAATATTAGATGTGATAATGTAACAGATACAACACTTTGTGGTAGATCATCTAAAACATTAGAATTAGAAACTATTGAGTCTTTTAACTCTGAATATTTTGATGGAGTTACTTATGATGATGATTTAGAACTAAAAAGATAACAAAAACTACTCTGCTTTTAATGCCTCATTATTTAAAACTTTATTTAAAACAAATACAAGAACAGCACAAAAAATAAGAGCTGACCCTGCAATTATAAATGATATGTTATGATTTCCTGTTTTTGCTAAAAGAGTTTGTGACAATCTACTAAAAATAAATCCCCCTAATCCCCAAGCAGTCATTAAAATACCATAATTTATTCCAAAATTCTTCATTCCCCAAATGCTTTTTGAGAAAGATGGAAATAGGGATAGGTTAGTTCCATAATTAAAACCAATAAATGTTGCAAGAAGAACAATTACAATTGCGATACTATCTCCATTTATAATAGGAATTGAGGCAAACATTAATGTTGCTTGAAACAGTAAAATAATTAAAAGTGTCCAAATTTTCCCTATTTTATCAGAAAGAATACCTGCAACAATTCTACCAGAAGCATTTCCAATTGCCATTATTGCAACAGCAATAAAGGCTGCATCTCCCATACTTTTTTTTGCAAGACCAGATATACTTCCAATAACCATTAAACCAGCCCCAGCTCCAATAAAATATATAAACCATATCAAATAAAAATGTTTTGCCTTCATCATTTCTGATGCGGAGGCATTTTTAACTGATAATGCTTTTTTAGTTGATGCTTTTAAGGAGTTCTCTTGTGGAGTATAATCAGCTGGAGGATTTTTTAATAACATTGAGGCACCAGAAACAATAACAAGAAATAGAATCCCAAATATTAACATTGCTTTATGAAGCCCAAAATTTTTAACTAAAAAAGTTGCTAATGGTGCAATATATACTGGAGCAACACCAAATCCAGAAACAACTATTCCTGCAATTAAACCTGTTTTAGATGCTGGAAACCATTTTAATGCTGGTGGAGTTGCTGCTGAATATCCAAAACCAATACCCATACCAGCTAAAACACCAAAACCCAATATCCATAAACTATAACTTGTAGTAAGTGATAAAATAATAAATCCAACTCCTACAAGAATACCACCAATCAATGCAGTAACTCTTGGTCCTTTTTTATCCTGTAATTTTCCAGCAATAATCATAGAAAATGCAAAAACAAGAATACAAACAGCATATGGATCATTTAATGATGCTTTATCCCAACTAAAAGCACCCTCTCCACCAGCATTTATTGATTGCTGAATTTTATCTTTAAATATACTCCAAGAGTAGAGTATTCCAAGTGCAAGATTAATCACAAGACCTGCAATAGCAACACTCCAACCTCTGTTTTTAATTGATTCTGAACTCATAACTCTCCATAAAAAACGAAAAATAAAGGCAGTTTTAACAAAGTTATTGTTAAAATGCAAGTGAAATCACTCTATTTTCAAAAAAAATAAATTAGATATTGCTATATTCAAAAAGATTTAGTAGACTCTTTCAACATTTTTATTTTTATATGGAACTACTTCAAGATAAAAATTATAAAATAGTGAAAGAGCTTGGAAAAGGTGGAATGTCCACAATATATCTAGCTCAAGATATTGCTTTAGAGCGATATGTTGCAATAAAACTACTTCACCCAGCTCTCTCTTTAGATCCAAAAAATAGAGAGAGATTAAAAAGAGAGGCTTTGGCAATTGCTCGTCTTGATCATCCAAACATTATTCATGTCTATAATTATATTGAGGAGGGAGATCAAAGTTGTATTGTAATGGAGTATATAAATGGTACAACACTTTCAGAGTTTATAGAAAAATCTCCAATAAAATATATTGAGATATCTTTAATGATATTTTTAGATATTTTAGAGGGAATACACTACTCTCATGAACATAAAATAATTCACAGAGATTTAAAACCTGAAAATATTATGGTATCAGAGACTGGTCAAATAAAAATAACAGATTTTGGCATTGCATCCATTCTTGGTGAATACAAATCATTAACAACAACAGGCTCAATAATGGGCTCCCCAATGTTTATGTCTCCAGAGCATTTAAGTGATTTAGAGATAGATCATCAAAGTGATATTTTCTCTTTAGGAATAATACTTTACTATCTTTTAACAATGGAATTTCCATTTAAAGGGAAAAATACTGGTCAATTATTATCAAATATATCTCATTGCAAATATATTCATCCACAACAAATTAATTCATCTATTCCAAACTCTATATCTAAAATAGTTGAAAAAATGCTCTCTGCTGATAAAAAACAGAGATATAATTCAGCAATTGATATTGCAAAAGATATAAAAAACTACTTTAAAGAGATCTCATTTGATTTTGAAATTGAGAGAGTTCAGTTTTTTAAAAATCCAGAGAATTATCAAAAAAATTTTAAAGATAGAATAATATTTACCTATTTAAAAAAGGGACAAAATCTTTATCAAAAGAGGCAAAAAGCAAAAGCAATGCACTATATTAATCTTGTTTTACAACTTGATCCAGAGAATAAAAATGCTCAAAATATTATGAAAAAAGGGGAAAATAGAGGTTTAATACAAAAAATATTAATAATATTTGTTATTTTATCTTTTTTACTCTCCTCTTCTTATATTTTTTTCAAAAAAGTTAAATTTAACAAAAAAACTATCAATAATATTATTTTAAATGAAAAAGATAAAAATGGTAATAATACAATAGATTCAAATAACACAACTCAAAACAGCAGTTCAGATACTACAGATAACAAAAACCCCATAAACAAAAATGATGAAAATAGTAGTAATACAACCGATTCAAATAGCAATGATAATAATAGCAGTGATTCAAACAATACCACTCAAACCAATAATTCAGATACAACAGACAACAAAAACTCCACAAATAAAAATGATGAAAATAGTAATAAAACAACAGATTCAAATGGAGCCCCAAAAGAGAAAATTATTAGTAAATCTCCAAAAAAAATTAAATTTGGTCTTCCAATAAAAATAACTCCAAAAGCAGCATCTATTAAACTAAATGATAAATTTTATAGTTATGCAAATGCTCAATTTATAACAATTAATAGTAATCAAAAATATAAATTAACTATTGAATCAAAAGGTTGTGTCCCATTTGAACAGGAGATATTTTACCTAAAACCTGTATCTATTCCTCTTATTATTAGACTTAATTGGGAGATTGCCTCTATTGAAGTTATAAATAGTCAAAAGGGTGATATTTTTATAAATAACAAATATAAAAGTAGTAATGAGAAATATATTTATAGAGAGAGACCATCCTCTATATCAAACGGAAAAATAGAGTCTAATATTAAGATAGTTAAAGATAAAAAACTACTATTAGAGAAAACAGTAAGTGTTAATGCAGGTGAAAAAGAGATTTTAAATGTAAAATAGTAATTAGGTGATTTTCATGAATATTGAGAAAAATGGACAAAAAGATATATTTATAGCTGGAGATAACCGATTAATTATACTAATTCATGGATTTATGGGTTCCCCATATAATTTTAGATTTATGGCTAATCATTTTTCGGAGCTTGGTTATACTGTTTGGGTTCCACTTTTAATGGAGCATAACTCTCTTGAAAAATTTGGAGATTCATTACCTATTGAGTGGTATGAGGATTTAAAAGAGAGAGTTATAAAAGAGATAGATAATGATAGATATACAATAGTTCATATTGTTGGTCTCTCTCTTGGTGGTGCATTTGCAACAAGATTAAGTATTGAAGTAAAATCTATAAAAATTAAAACATTAACACTTCTTGCTGCACCTTATAGATTAAAAAAGACTCAACAGTTTTTACTTCATCTTTTTGGGTACTCTTTACTCAATAGAGTATACCCATATAGAAGAAGAAAAGAGAGTGATATTAAACATCAACTACAAAGAACTATAAATAGTAGAGAAAAAATGGTTTCAATACGTTTAATATTTGGATTGTCCTATTTTTTAAAAGAGAATATTGAGTTTATAAAAAAAGTGGATAAACCAACATTTATTATACACTCTAAAAAAGATAATACAGTTCCATTCTCTCAATCAAACTACTATTTCAAAAAAATAAAAACAAAAATAAAATATAAACTAACATTAACAAAATCATTTCATATTCTTCCTCTTGATATTGAAAGAGATTTAACTTTTTATAGAGTTGAAAGATTTTTTATAATGTTTGAGTAGGGATATTTAATAATTCTTATGGAGTTAAAATGGATGATATTTATCAGCTTTTTAAAAACATTGAGCTTGAGGCAGAGATTGATAAACTTCGAATGAGTGCTTATGATAGAGTCTCAATAAATGATATTTTTCCAGATATAAATCTACCAATGTCTCCAGAAAGTAACTATATTTATGGAATATTTTTAAAAAATGGATTTAAAAAAATTGAACCTAATAGAGATTTAGCAGAGATATATTTTAATAAAGCATTTAAAGAGGGATTTTCTCCTGCATTAATAGAGCTTGGAGAGTTACAAAACACTCAATCTCTTTTTGAAAAAGCATTAAAATATCATATTGATAAACCATACTCTTTTTATGAAAAATATGCCTTTACAAAAATGCTTATTTTTGGATATGGAGTTGATATTGATTTTGAAAAAGCCTACATATTTTTAAAAGAGCCCTCATTTAAAACTCATCCATTTACAACTTTTTTGTATGCTTTATACTATCAATATATTGGAGATATAAAAAACTCCTCTCTATTTTTCTACACAGCAAAAAAAGAGGGAAATTTAGAGGCAATATCATATATTAAAAAAAATGGTATTCAAATTGATATAAATGAGAGTGATATTATTGATTTTTCGTGGGATTTATAAATAACAGACAAAAATATTTTAAAAATATATGTTATTTTTTTACAAGAAAAAAACTCTTTTTATTTTGCATATTTTGATAAAATATCCCTTATAGAAAAAGCTAAAACCTCAATTGTAAGTGGTTTTTCAATATACTTTTTTATATTCTTAATATTGGAAGAATCTGTTTGATTACTAAAGCCTGTACAGATAATAATTGGAGTTTCAGATAGTTTTGAGATCTCAACAGATAACTCCTCTCCACTCATTTTAGGCATTGTTAAGTCTGAAATAACTAAATCTATTTTTAAAACATGTTGTTTAAAATATTCAAGAGCATTAATAGGATTTGAGAAATCAAAAACAGTATAACCAAGTTTTTGTAGAATTTTTTTCTCAATTTTCAAAAGAGATTCCTCATCATCAACTAATAGAATTTTCTCATTACCACCAATAATAGAGTTATTTTTTTTAATATACTCTTTAGGCCTCTCTTTTATAAGAGGAAAATATATTTTAAACTCAGAACCTTTTCCCTCTTCTGTATATAAATCTATTGCTCCTAAATGGTTTTTAACTATTCCTAAAACAACAGAGAGTCCCATCCCTGTCCCTTTGCCAACCTCTTTTGTTGTAAAGTATGGATCAAAAATTTTATCTTTTATTGAGGGTGGAATACCATGTCCAGTATCAATAATAGATAACTTTAAATAGCATCCCTCTTTTAAATCTATATATTTTTTTGAATCTAAAGAGGAAAAATATACTATTTGAGTTTTTATTGTTATTTTGCCACCTTTTTTCTCCATTGCATGAGATGCATTAGTAACTAAGTTTATTATAATTTGATGTATTTGTGTTGGGTTTGCTAATATAGCCTCCTCATTTAAATCTAAATCTTGAACAATATCAATATTTTTAGGAATAGAGGCTCTTAATAGCTTTATAGACTCTTTTATAATTGAATTGATATAGATTGCTGTTTTTTCAACACTATTTTTACGACTAAAACTTAAAAGTTGAGCAACAATATCTTGTGCCTTTTGAGTTGCAACATCAATCTCATTAATAATTGATACTAACTCATTATTATCATTTTTTACTCCTCCAGCAAAATCAATATTTCCTCTTATAACACTTAATATATTATTAAAATCATGTGCTATTCCTGCAGATAAAGTTCCTATTGATTCCAATTTCTGAGATTGCAATAGTTGATTTTTTAATTTTTTTGTTTGAGTTATATCCTGTATATATAATTCAAAACACTCTTTTCGAGCCTCTGATAGTTTTGAATTGATAAGAATCTCTACCCTTTTTTCTAAATTTTTATCTAATTTCAGGACAATAACAGTTTCAAAATCTTTTACCTCTCCATTTTTTTGTAAAGTTTCAAAAAAGCTGTTCTCAATCTCTTTAGACTCAAAAAGAGACCAAAAATCATTTTTATATAATTCAATAACATCTGCATCAAGATCAATGTTTAATATTTTAATAAATGATTGATTAAGCATAATTATGGAATGATTAAAATCCATTTGAATTATTCCAATAGGTGAGTATTCAAATATCTCCCAAAACTTTCTTCTCTCCTCCTCTAACTCCTCTATTTTCTCTTGTAATTTAGGATAGTAGCTCTTTTTAGATGATGATTCTCCTAAACCAATTAACTCTTTTAAAATATCATTGTTGTTTGTTTCACTCATAAAAACCTAAAAAAGTTACATAGCACTCTCATATATTATCTCAATATCTCTAACAGTGGCTTTTCTTGGATTAGTAATCATACAGGCATCTTTGATTGCTTTTTTTGATAAAGGTGGAATATCTGATGATGAGACACCTATTTTTTTCAGATTATGAGTTATATTTACCTGTTTTCTGAAATTTGAAACTCTTTCAAAAAGCTCTTTTTTTATCTGGTTATTAGTTTTATTTTGTGTTGATACACCAAAAATATGTGCAATATCTTTAAATTTATCTGGAACAACATCAAAATTGAAATTTATAACATGCTCAAGAAGTAGAGCATTACACTCACCATGAGGAAGATCTAAAAGCCCTCCTAAAGAGTGAGCCATTGCATGAACAGCCCCTAAAATTGCATTAGAGAAGGCCAAACCAGCCTTCATACTTGCAAGCATCATTTTTTCTCTGAGTGATATATTTTTTAAATCAGAGATTAGTAATGGTAAATTGGAATGTATTAATTTTATTGCATCTAAAGCAAAACTATCTGTTAATGAACCACTTGCAAGAGAGACATAGGCCTCTATTGCATGAACAAGAGCATCTACACCTGTAAATGCAGTTAATTGAGAATCCATTGTTAGTGTTGTTTCAGGATCAATTAGAGCTATATCAGGAACAACTGATTTACTTACAATTGCAATTTTTATAAAATCATCTCGATTACTAATTATACAAAATTGAGAAACATCTGCAGATGTTCCAGCTGTTGTTGGAATAAATATAAGTGGAGGAACAGGATTGGTTATTTTATCAACACCCTCAAAACTATTGATATGTTTTTTATTAGTTGCCACAATACCAATACCTTTTGCACAATCCATTGGACTTCCACCACCAATAGATATAATAACATCACATCTATTCTCTAAATATATTTCAGCACCTAACATAACCTCTGTTGAACGTGGATTAGGAGTTATATCTGAAAATATGATATAATCAATTCCATACTCCTCTAAAGAAAAAGTAACATCTTTAACCCATCCACTCTCTATTACTCCTCTATCAGTTACAATAAGAACCTTTTTAGCTGCAAATTGTGTTGCATATTGTCCCACTAATTTTCTAGCTCCTGAACCAAAAATTATTTCTGGAGATACAAATTTTCTTAAATTTAAATTGGTCATATACAATCCTTTAAGAACTTCAATATATTTATATTAT
>JAFGXH010000354.1 GCA_016936735.1 bacterium | reverse complement strand
ATTACCTATAGACTATTTTTATCTTTTTGATAAAAATGTTAAAGTTATGTTTTATTAACAATTTTAATAAAACTATATATTTTTTTAAATAGATATAGTTTTTAGTTTTTATATAAAAATCTATTTTATTATAGAAGGAGTTGATATGAATATATCTTCTATGAGAAGAGGGATTCAAACCCAAGAGGGGCAAGCACTAATAATTGGTGCCCTAATGATGCTTCTTTTAGCATTTGGTGTTTTGATGTCTTTAAATATTGGAACAGCTGTAAGAGAGAAAATTAGAGCTCAAAATGTTTCTGATTCAGCAGCATACACTCTTGCTGTTATGGAGGCTCAAACATTCAATATGATATCATTTAGTAATAGGGTTCAAGCAGCTCAATATAATGCAATGATGACAATGCAAACCTATGCAACTCTTCTAATATTTGTTGAGTCTCTATTAGGAACTCTTTATGATATTCTTGCAACAATAGCATCTGCTCTTTTTTGGGTCTATGTTTATAATATAGGACCAACTCTTGTAAAAATAGCTAATGGGTTTGGTAAATTAGTTGAAGGATATCGAAAACTACTTTATGGAAGTGTAAGTGGAGATCCAAGTGGAGGAGTTGTTACATTTATTGGAAAAGCAAAAAAATTTATGTGGAAAGCAAATTATGCACAATATTTTGTAACACTATTTCTTGGTGCCTCTATTTGGTCTCATATTATTCAACTTGCAACAAATACATCAAGCCTTATCAAAAGAAATGATTCAAGAGGAGATGCCTATAATAGTGCAGAAGGATTGGGTTCTTTAATTACTAAAATTCTTGTTGCTGGATTTAATGCCTATGAGTTTGTTATGACTTTTGATAAAATAGCAGGAGGAATTCCACCACTTCCAGCAAAAACTCTTGATAGTGAAAAAGGATTAAGACCATTAGAGGAGATAACAGATAAAAGAGAGGCAAGTAAATTAACAGGTTTTAATAATCCATACGAAAGACCAGTTGAATCTAAAAAACGCCAAAAAATGATGGGAGAGATAGCAAATACAACCCGTGCAGAGAAATTTAACACAAGAAGAGGATTTACATTTGATACAAGTGATGTTATAAAAACAGATAAATTGAGTCTGTTTGAGATATCAATGAAGGGGCAAACCAAAATTATTGGTAGAAGTCCAATTATTGAGCAAAAAAATAAGAAACCAAGTAAAACAGGTGGTTTTAAGCTTAATGTTTTACCTAAGAAAGGTGATCAATATGGTGTTGTTGAGGATATACGACAAAGTGCAGACACACACTCTAGATTTCCTTGGGGTGATGTAATGGCATCAGACCAATCATTTCAATTATGGCTTGGATTTGGGCTAAAAATAGGTCCTGTTGATATCAGTTTCACTCTAGGTGAAATGGGAGCTGGTGTATATATGCTTTCTGATAATATGGGTGGTGAGTATTGGCGTTGGAAAATGCCAAATGAAATTCTTGGTATTTGGGGCGATGAAAAAACAGATTTACAAATAAATCCAGAGGGTGGAGATTTTCATTTTAGAGTTCCAATTGCAATTTGGGATTTTCTTGGTTCTATAACCAAAACAGCAATAGAAACATGTAGAAATGGACTTAATTTGGGAATTACTGGAGTTGGTTGCAAAATATCTGGTTCTTCATCTTCTAATAAAAGTGGATGTGGTCCTGATTTAAGTGATGTTACTCAACAATGTAAAGATAAATCAAAACTTGTTGAATGTAGTGGAATTCCTGAAAAATGCTGTAAAGTTGAAGCAAGATTAAAACAGAAATTTAGGACACATGAAGCAATTTGTGGAGATAAGGCTGCTCAATACTATTTTGGGATGTCACCATACCTCAAATTTAATCCTAAAGAGGATAGAAATAAAGATTTCAACCAACCATCAACTTGGATGATGGTAAATTTACCAGGAGAGTATGTTTTTAAAGATAGAAATAACAAAGTATATCCATGGATGTTAAATGATAGCAAAAAAAGTACTGTCAATTTAACTGGAGCAGGCTCTCAAACATTGGAGTTAGATCCACTTGTGGGAAGTGATAAAAAGAGATTCTCTGAAAGTAGTCCATTATATATTTTTCCTCCAGGAATTAATGTAATTTCAAGAGCAAGGGTCTATTATCATAGACCAGGTAATTGGGTTGAACATCCCAACTTCTTTAATCCTTTTTGGAGAGCTCAGTTGGCACCAATTGCTCAAAAATTATCATTCTTAATAAATAGTTTTGGAACTGGAACAGCTGAATCTAGTGATGACTCCTCTGGAAGTGTTGGAGATTTACCTGGTGGTTCAGAAATTGGAGGTTTTTTAGGCGATCTAACTGGAATTGCACATGACATGCTATCTGAATTTGTATTAAGAGTAATTTCTCACTAGGAGGCAGTATGTTTAGATTTTCATTTAAAAAAGGGGCTGCTCTTGTTGAGTTTGCAATTGTTACAACTGTTATGATTCCTGTGTTTATGTATAGCCAATATTTTAGTGAGGTTATGCATATTCAACATGTTGCTGATGAAGCAGGGTATTTTGCCTCTTGGGAAATAACAGGTTATCAATTAAGTGATTATAAACCTGGAGTATCTTTAAATAATAGGAAAAATAGTGTATTTACACCTTATATGACAGCAGCAAAAAAATCAATAAAAGAGCGAGTATTGGATTTATATAAAAATTTTGATTCTGCAGATAAAAATCTTGGAGGAGCAAGAACAATAATGATTACTCCTCAATTAGGAGAACTAAAACTTACAACTCAAGATGCTAAAATTATTGATTCTCAATCTAAACCAGATTCAGAAGGGGAGCTTGGAAATTCAAACTCTGGTGATGATGGTTTTGTTGGTCGAATTCTTGATAAATTAAATGATGTTGTCTCTTTTATAATGGAGGGATGGTTTGGTTTTAATGTAAGTAATGCTGGTTTACAAGCAGAATTTTCAATAAACTATAAAGTAAATGATGCCTTTAAAAATTCGCAAAAATACCTTTCTAAAGAGAATCAAGGTGGATTCTTTAATCAAGATTTAGTATCTGAAGAGATGATAACAGGACATGATTATACAACACTTCCTCTTACTATTATATCTGATACTTGGTTTCTTAATGAGGGGGCAAAAGTTGATGTTAGAGAAAAAGCTGTAAATAGAGCATATGTTAGCCAAGTAGAAAAAATGATGTGGTTTGGTGTAATAGATAACCTTTTTAATGCAATTGGACTTGAGGATCTTCAAGGAAAAATAAATCAATACCTTTCTGGAACAATTTTTGACTTACCAATAACAGGTCATGTTATTTCTGAAAATATTACAGGAATCAGTTCTGCTCCAACAAAAAATTATGATGAAACAGATGGTAATCGTGATGATTATGATTTAGATGAAAGAACAGAACAACAGGAGTATTATGGAACACCTCTATACTATACAGGTTATAAAGCAGGAAACTCTAATTCTGTAACAGAAGAGGATCGACAATATCATAAAACATTAGAAAAAAGAAAAGATTTTTATCTTGGAAATGGTAAAAAACAGTGTAACTATTTTGATGGCTGTGATTAATTAACTATTTATCACAAAATTTATATGGTGAAAAATAAACTCCATCCTCTGTAACAATTCCTGAAATAAGATTATTGGGTGTAACATCAAAAGCATAGTTCTCAGATTTTGAACGAATTGGTGCTGACTCAATACCATTAAAACGGGTTACTTCTAAATCATCTCTAATCTCAATTTCAATCTCATCACCAGTTATTAATGATGTATCAAATGTTGTTTTGGGTGCAACTATATAAAAGGGTACATTAAAATATGATGCAACAATTGCAAGTTGAAAAGTACCTATTTTATTTGCACTATCTCCATTCTTTGTAATTCTATCTGCTCCAACAACAACTGCATCTATATGATGATTTTTCATTATTTGAGCAGCCATATTATCAGTAATTAGTGTGTATGGAATTCTCTCCTTATGAAGTTCCCAAGCAGTAAGACGAGCTCCCTGAAGTAATGGTCTTGTTTCATCAACATAAACATGAATATTTTTGCCTTGATTATGAAGATATTTAATTATTCCTAATGCTGTTCCAATCCCACCAGTTGCTAAAGAACCAGTATTACAGTGTGTTAGAAAAGTGTAATTGTCTTTTTTGTTAAATAGTGTATTAGCAGCATTCTCAGCAATCTTCAAACATGATAACTCATCCTCTTTATGTATCTGAATTGCCTCTGCTTCAATAGATTCTCTTAATTGGTCAACACTACTTATATTTGGGTTTTCAACAACTTTATCTAATCTATCAAGTGCATAAAATAGATTTTTTGCTGTTGGTCTAGTTTGATAAAAGGCAAAGCGTAATTTTTTATAAAACTCAAGTAACTCTATTAAAGATGATGCTGAATGAGTATTTAATGCAGCAGATATACCATAAGCAGCTGCAATACCAATTAATGGTGCACCTCTTACTTTTAGTTTTTTTATTGCATCTGTCATATCAAGATAATCTGAATAAACCTCATACTCCTCTATTCGTGGAAGAAGAGTTTGATTTAAGAGTTTTATCTCTGTTTTATTGAATGTAATTGGAGAGAAGGTTGATTGCATATTTATTCCTTTTCACTTTAAAAATTTAGAGAAAACCCAAATACAGTTGCTTCACCATTTGTAAAAAATATTGGTTTAAATACAGTTTTAGACTCCTGTTTTTCATTGAATTTGGAAACAGACATAACTGGATATATAACATCAAAAAGATAACTTGCAATAAGAAGAGAAAAACCTGCAATTCCAGTCCAATGTTTTCCTGGATCTACAAGCTCATTTGATTGATTTGTATCATTTATTCCATCCCAACCATATACAATCATTCCAATAGCAGCTCCCTCTAAAATAAAATTAACAATAGCAAGAGCTTTATGATCAGCATACCATAAACCAAGTCCATTAATTGGTGTAAGACCTAAAATTAATGCAGTTGATGTACTTTTAAGTGATTCATCCTCAACTCCCATTTTTTTTAATGCAGATAGTGCATAAGAGCGAGTCTCTGCATCAGGGTCATCTTTTTTTACTTTTTCCAATGCAGGAATTGATTTTTTATTTCCTAATTCACCAAGAGTATTTACAACTTTTTTTCTAACAACAGAGGAATCATCTGTTAATGCCTCAATAAGAGCATTTAGAGACTCTTCACTACTACTTTTTGATAAAGTTTGAGCTGCAATTGAGCGTGTAAACTCTGTTTTACCCTTTTGAAGTATTGAGATTATTGCATTTTCAGCCTCTTTTTTTGATAGATAATTTGATAATGCCTGAACTATATAGGATTGAAGCTCTTCTGAGTCTGTTTTTGGTAATTTATCTAATAAAGCATTAAGGGCTGTATCTGTTTTGTAAACACCCAATGTTCTTGCTGCCTCCATTTGAATCTCTAAATTTGAATCAGAGTGAAATAGTTCAATAATTTTTGGTTCAAGATCTTTTTTTGATATAGCCTGTCTAATTCCAAGTTTTTTCTGCATCAAATCAGATGAATTTAACATCTCTAAAATCTCTTGAGAAAATAGTGGAAAAGTTAAAAGAAAAACTGTAAAAATAGTTAATAATTTCATAAAAACTCCTTTTATACTCACTTTGTAAAATAGAAATAAAATCTGGTAAATATTTAAAAAACAGTGTATCAATACACCATTTTAAGAAAAATTACATTAAAAATCTATTGTACTTTTATATCAATACCAAGATATTTTTTAGGATCAACCTCATCATCTATTTTATAGATATTAAAATCTAATCTTGCTTTTCCTATTATTGGTACAGTAACTTTTACCTCTTTTTTTATATTATATTTATATCCCTCCATATATGAGAACACTTTATATCCAATTCCTTTGAGAGAAAACTCAAATGTAAATAGATATTCTCCTGGATCAATGGAGCTTGAATAGATGGTAAATTTAGACCTTTTTAAATCAGATATAGATATGGGCTTTCCATTCATTTTAGCACTAAATGAAACAATTTGAAAAAATAGTGGTGCTTTATTTTCAATAGTTACATCAAGATGAGAGGTTGAAATATCATTATTAATAAGATTGACCGCTAAATTCTGTATCTGTTTATACTCCTCTTCAATATTTTTACCTATATCAATAAGAGTTTTATCATATTCATCTATCTTTTTTGTGTATATTGATATACTACTTTCTGTTTGTGCCCAAATAGAGAGTGCAAAAGAGAATAGAATTAAAAAAAATATGCAATACTTCATAAACCCCCCTTTTTAATTAATTCTATATTAGGGAAAAAATCTTGTCAAGCTTTTCTTTATCGGATGATTTTTATTTTTAATAATTATTAAATATTTTTCTATTTTATCTTAAAAATTTTAATAAACTTGACTTTATTAAACATTTTTTTTATCATTACTCTTATGCTTTGATAGGGGTTTTAATATGAGTGAAAAAATGAAAATATCACCAAAAAATTTTCAGTGCAGAGAGGTGTTATGGAGTGCATTTGAAGATATGGCGAAAGAGTATGGTGTAAGTGTTGATCATTTAATAAATTCTGCAATGCTTGAGTTTGCTAATTTTAGAAATTACATTGAGTTATCTCCAAGAAAAACCCCAAAATATACAATTGATTCAACATCAATGTTACCAGATGATTCATCACTTGAGGATGCTCCATCTCAGAAAAATTCAACTCAAACACCTGAAATTCCAAAAGTGGAAACACCAAAAACAACTCCACCAACACCAAAAACAACCCCACCAATTCCTCAACAAAAAGCAGCAGGAAGCAAACTTGTTGTAGATTTTGATGGACAGGTGATTCCTGTTGATAAAGAGAAGTTTATGATTGGTAGAGGTTCTAGTGTTGATTTAAGATTACCAGACCCATCTGTTTCCAGAAATCATGCTGTTGTTATTTTCAGAGATGGAACATATTATATAAAAGATTTAGGTTCCACAAATGGTGTTGAATTTCAGGGACAAAGATATAATATCAGAAAAATATCTCATAATGAAACATACTCTATTTGTAGTTTTGAATTTACATTCCGTTTTATATGATATTAAAGACTCTATTAAATATTTTTAACTCACAACTCTTAATAATAAACTATCCATAAACTAAAAAGAGTGGCATGATTTTTAATATTAACAGATTAAAAACAATTCAAAATTTAATTTTCCAAGCTATGAACATAAAAAAAACTTTTAAGTTTTATTTTTATTATATCTTTTTAATTATCCCATTTATCTCTTGTGATAATCAAAAAGAGTTTGTTATTAAAGATAAAAAAATCTCTAATTTTGAAATCTTTTATGTTGAAAAAGATATTTTGTCAATTACAAATCTTTCTCTTTTTGAATCAATAGAGTATTTAGAGAAAGAGAGCAATATAAATGAAAAAAAATGCCTGATAAGGGGTGAGGCCTTTTCTAATATAAAAAAAATATTACAAAACAATGATTGTAAGAAAGTTATTATTGAATCACCATACATATCCCTAGAAGAGAAAATATTTATGGATAATAAGTATAATTTTTTAAAGAGATATGAATTAATAGTTATTGCAGATTCAATTGATAACTCAAATATCCCAATACAAAATGCTCTTCAGATTTTAGATAAATATCCTAAAACTAAACTTTTAATTCCAATAGGTGGAGATAGTTTTACTTTTTGGATACATAAAAAGAGCTATTTAAAATTTATATATCAAAAAGATATTAACTTAAAAAAGAGTGAAAATACTAAAAATAGTAGTAATTTAGATTTTTTGTTCGAAAAATTAGATACTTTTAAGCAAAAAACAATATGTTTTAATGATAAATATTTCCAGATTTTTTCAAATGAAAAATCTCTAAAAAATCCACCTTTTTTAAAATATTCTAATTGTTATAGTAATATGTTGATAACAGAAATAACAGATGAAAACTACCTTTTTTGGAGGAGATTTTTAAATAATTATAAAAATTTTAAACTTTTACTAAAAGATAAATCTCGAACAGATAGTATACTTTTTTGGGTTGAAAAAAGAGAACAAGAGACTCAATCTAAACATATATACTATAATAATATACTTGATTTTTTTTATAAAGAGTTATATAAAGATGAACCATACTTAAAGAAGGAGCTACTATGGCAAACATCAACAAAGTGATATTAATTGGTAGAGTTGGAAAAGATCCAGAAACAAGTTTTAATGCTAATGGTACAACTCAAGTTACAAAATTCTCTTTAGCAACATCAGAGTTCTATACAGATAAAAGTAATGAAAAAAAAGAGATAACTGAGTGGCATAATATTGTATTATGGAACAAACTATCAGATATCTATAAAGAGGTGATAAAAAAAGGAACTCTTCTTTTCATTGAAGGAAAAATTAAAACAAATAAATGGACTAATGCAGAAAATGTGACAATGTATAGAACTGAAATATGGGCAAATACAATACAGGTTTTATCTAAAATAGAAAGATCACAACAATCCTCAAATAGTGGATTTCCAAAAGATGATGGAATACCATCATTTGATGAATTTACATCAAATGATGATGATATCCCTTTTTAATGGAGTAGATTATGGCTGAAATAAAATATGATATCAAAAAGAATCTTGGTTCTCTTGGAGAATCATCAAAAGGATGGAGTAAAGAGTTAAATATAATAAGTTGGAATGAAAGATCTCCCAAAATTGATATAAGAGATTGGGATGAAAATAAAACCAAAATGGGAAAAGGTGTTACTCTTACAAAAAAAGAGCTTTTGGAACTAAAAAAAATACTAAATGAGATAGATTTTGATACTCTTGATTTAGATTAAAATAGGGACTAATTTATAGTAGATTAATTTCTAAAAAATAAAAAAAGAGCTTGACAAATCATCAATTTTTTAATACAAATCTTGTGTTTATTTCATCTTTTTTTTAAGAAGATAAGATATAGGGGCGTCGTCAAGCGGTAAGACTCTGGGTTCTGATTCCAGCATTCGTAGGTTCGAATCCTGCCGCCCCTGCTCCTTACTTCTTATATTAGATTTTTGAAATATTTTGGGGAGCTTTAGGCTCCCTTTTTTGTTTTTACCTAATTTAAATAAAAAATGGATTTGTCTTGAAAAAATAAATTTTAAAATAGCATAAAAAAAATCTTGACAAATCATTGATTTTTTTGTATAAAGTTTTCACTTTGTTGATGGTGACATCTCAAAGATTCAAGAAATACAGGGGCGTCGTCAAGTGGTAAGACACTGGATTTTGATTCCAGCATTCGTAGGTTCGAATCCTGCCGCCCCTGTTTTTTTTTGCCTTCCGAATGTGAGAGGAGACTAAGATGCTTAAAGTATATGAGAAAAAGGGATTAAAAAAAGGGTATAACCGCAAACTTAAAGAACAAGGTCTTATCCCTGCAGTTGTTTATGGTGTTGGAATGGATAAATCAGTCTCTGTAGAGTTAGATCCCTCTGATTTTATTAAAACCATTAATAACCCAAAACGTTATAATTCAACTTTTGATGTTGAGATTAATAAATTAGATGGTACAAAAGAGACTAAAAGAGTATTTTTGAAACATGTTCAAAAACACCCTTTTAAAGATGAGTATGTTCATTTAGATTTCTATGCATACAATCCAAACGAGAAACATATCTTCCAAGTTCCATTTAAAACAGTTGGACGTGCAGAGGGTGTTATTGCTGGTGGAAAATTAAAAGTTGCTCTTAAAAAAATTAAAATATCCTCTTCTCCAGATATTATTCCAGAGGAGTTTGTTTATGATATTACCTCTCTTCAAAGAGGTGAAGTTATTCGTATCAATGATATTGTGTATCCAGAAGGGGTTACTCCAATGTATCCTGCTTCTCAAGCACTTATATCAATTACAGCTCTTAAACTAGGACCTGGTGGAAACGAGAAAAAAACAGAAGAGCTTGTTTTTGACTAAAAATAGTTATAATATATTATTTAAGGGAGCCTAGGCTCCCTTTTTTTGTTTTTAGGCATCAAAATGGAAAAAGAGAGTATTGGTTTTTATGGAATTCTAGATTATACTCTTATGGATAGTTCTCAATTTATTAAAACAGCTGAACTTTATTTAAAAGCTGGAGTAAAATATCTTGAGATAAAAGCGATTCATGCTCCTAAAAAGATTATATTTGAATTGGTAGAGGATATTTTAAAACTAAAAAATATCTATCAATTTAATCTATTCTTATATGGTAATGCAGATATTGTTAAATTGCTAAATCTTGATGGTATTCACATTGATAAAAATCATCTCTCATTTTCAGAAATAAAAGGATACATTCCAACAAAAAAAATAGCAATAAGCTCCTACTCATTTGAGGATGCCTATGAAGCATATCAAATAGGTGCTGATTTTGTAACTATGGGACCTCTTTTTGCCTCTGAATCACTTCATATTGGCTCTTATAATAGAGTCTCCCTTGATGTATTAAAAGAGTCTGTAAAACTTATACCAATCCCAATTATTGCTTTTGGAGGAATAAATTTAGGAAATATCACTAAAGTTCTTGAGACTGGTGTCTCTGCAATCACATTAGCAAGCGATATACTAAAAGATGCCTCTCCATTTGAAAAAATAAAAAGTATTTTATCTATTTTTGAGGGAGATTATTGTGCTAAAAATATAGCAATTCTTAATAAATCAGATAATATTACTCAAAATACAGTCAATTTTATTGAAAATAATTTTAGAAATATGTTTTGCTTTAAAAATTACTCTTTAGAAGAGATAGATAATCGTTCTGAAAAAAATGAATTAAAACTATTTATCACCTGTATTGATGAAAAGGAGATTGATTCTCTTCCAAAATTTGAGTCAATTATTCAAAAACTTAATCTAAAATGGAATCAAACAATTATTTTAACAGATACAACAAGCATATATTTCAAAGAGAAAACAGATGAAAAGCGATATTTAGCTGTTTTAGACATCAGAGATCCTCTACAATTCAAAATACTTGATTTAATTCTACAATCTGTTAGTAAAAAGTGACTATTTTATTTTAAATCAATTAAAATGTAGAAAAAAATATTGTATTTTTCATCAATCTTCCTTATTATACAGTTTTGTTTTATTTTAGCAATTAGGAGCTATAAATGTTGTCTATTGATTGGAGTTTTTATTATATTAAATCGAATGAATATCGAAACATGCCAACTATTAACTGTTTTGATATTGCTAATTTTATTCAACTATTTAATTTAGCAAAGCCAAACATTATTTACATATTTGAAAACAACTCAAAAAAAAAGATCACATTAACTCAATCAATTAGAAATAGTATATCAAACAAAAAAAACAGAAAAGAATCAATTATAATAGATGATCTTTATAACCTTCAAACAGTTGATAAAGATGATATAATATCATCTAGATTTTATCAAAAATTGGATCAAAGAGAGTTTGGATTTATTTATAATAATATCCTTTTTACAACTTCTGCATATAATTATAGCTGCATTTTAAATCTTTTGGATGGAGTTGTTTCTAACTATTTTGATGAAAAAATATATCTTCAAGCAAAAAAAGGTAAATTTGAATCAATTGAGGAGTACAATTCACTAACAAAACAGGGATTTAAAACAAAACAGGATTATAATGATGCAATTGACTCAAACTATTTTAACCATTTTGATCATTATAAAAAAATATATATTTCAAATATTATAAAATATCCCAATTTTGATAATGTATCAAAATTATACTATTTTTGTAAAAATGGAGAGTTTGACAATTATAGTCAATTTATTGATGCTATCGAGAGAGGATTTAATAATAAAGCTGAATTTGAAAAAGCATTAGAGGATGGTTTTGATACAAAAAAAGAGTATGATATTGCCCAAGAGAGTGGATTTAAATTAAAAAAAGATTTTGATAAAGCCAATAGTTTAGGTATAAAATCAAAAACTATTTATGATATTTATAATAATTTAGAAACTAAAGGAAAGTTAGAACAGTTTATTTACTCTGATATATCTTTTTTATATTACCAAATATCTCTGTTAGAGGATGGAGATAAAATCTCTAT
>JAFGXH010000353.1 GCA_016936735.1 bacterium | reverse complement strand
TAAAATAAATAGAGATAATGGCTTTTATAAAAAATAGCTTATTGATAATTTTAAATAGTAGTAAAAAAATATTGACAATTTAATAATTTTAATATATATTTGCCATCAGGCCGAAGTGGTGGAATAGGTAGACGCGTCAGACTCAAAATCTGGTGAGGGCGACCTCGTACCGGTTCGATTCCGGTCTTCGGTACCAGAAAGAGGGGCATTTTAGCCCCTTTTTTTTATCTACTTTTCTGAGGTTTTTCAATGATAACTTTATCTATAGAGAGCTCTTGTGATGATACATCTCTTGCACTATTCAACAATACAACTCTTCTAGGGGTTAAAACAGCCTCTCAAAATCAGATACATCAAGCATTTGGAGGAGTTGTACCAGAGCTTGCAGCAAGAGCACATAATCAAAATATACTTCCTCTATATTATGAATTAATGAGTGAATTTAACTTTACAATAAAAGATATAGAGCTTATTGTTGTAACATATGCACCAGGATTAATTGGCTCTTTATTAGTTGGGGTTGAGTTTGCAAAAACCCTATCTATAATTAACAATATTCCATTAAAAAAAGTTCATCATTTAGCGGGACATCTTCATGCAGCACATATAACTCAAGAGGTTCCATACCCATTTTTAGGTGTAGTTGTAAGTGGTGGTCATACAAATATATTTATTGTTGAGGATATTGATAAATATAGACTCGTAGGTTATTCACTTGATGACGCAGCAGGAGAGGCTTTTGATAAAGTTGCTAAAATGTGTAATCTTGGTTATCCTGGAGGACCAATTATTGATAAATTGGCTCAAAAATATACCAAATCAGAGAAAATAGCTTTTCCAAGACCAATGAGAAACTCCACAGAGCTTCATTTCTCCTTTAGTGGATTAAAAACAGCTGTTAGTACATACCTAAAAAATAATCCCGATTATGATGTAGAGAGAGTTGCAGCCTCTTTTCAAGATGCTGTTATAGATTCTCTTTTTGAAAAAATTAAAAGAGCAGCAAATGAGTATAATATGAGTAATATTGTAATCTCTGGTGGTGTTGCAGCAAACTCATTATTAAGAAAATATATATCTGAGCAACTACCAACACACAATATATATCTTCCATCCCTAAAATACTGTATGGATAATGGGGCAATGATTGGTTATATTGGAGTTAAGCTTTATGAAAAATATGGAGCAGATGATCCACACTCAATTCATCCAAAAGCAACAGAAACTCTTTAAAATACAATTTAAACATAAAAAAAATAGTAGGAATTTTGTTCCTTTAGAAAAAATGAAAAATTAGATGATATTAATTTTGTATAATTGATTACCATAAATAAATCAAAACCTTTAGTCTATAAAAAGAGACTCTTAAAAATTTTTGATAATCATCTAATATTTAATTTATGCTAGTAAATGTAAAATTGAAATGGCATGGGAAAAAATTTCCCGAAGCATTTCTACAGTTATAGAGCCATTAAAATAATTTTACATACTAAATATATCAATTGAAACTTTCACTACACTGAAGTAGTATACTGTTCATATCTTTTTTAATGAACAGTATACAAGGTGGTTGAGCCTATTGAAATCTAATCCACTGAAAGCATCACAAATTTTTTATTTTAATAATGGCAATTTAATTATCAATGATTGATATTATTAGTAAAGCTCTATTTTCTTAGAGAGAAACCATTTTTATCAAGATCAGCAATAATTGATTGAAATGTTGAATTAATCTCATCAGTTTTAAGAGTTCTATCAGGTAAACCAAGGGTAATTTTAAAAGAAACAGCCTTTTTACCTTCAGGAATAGGATTTCCTTTATAAACAGTAAGGAGTTCAACATTTTTAATAAGTTTTTTACCACCCTTTTTAGCAATCTGTATAATTGAGTCAACATAATCTCTTTCAGAGGCTAAAACAGTTAGTTCAAGAAGTGTTTCAGGATATTTTGCTATATCTTCAAACTTTTTAATAGTCTTCTTAGCTTCAAATAGAGCTTTTTGATTGATTTCAAGAGTTATAACTCTTCCAGAAATATCAAATCTATTTGCCATTTTAGGATGAATTTCAGATATTGTTGCAAAAATCTCTTTTCCCCTTTTAAATGTTAAATAGCGATGAGGATGTGAAAAACTTGGTATATTTTGAGGAATAAACTCCTGAATTCCTGTAACTCCAAAAGTTAAAAATAGATCTTGGAGAGTATCTTTAAACTCATAAAATATATCAGTTGCCCTTTGAGAATCGGTTGTAACAGCTGTTGCCATTATAAAACGCTCCTCTGATGCTAAATTATCACTATCTTTATTCTCTAAAATATAACCACGTCCAACTTCAAAAAAACGGAACTCTGAGAAATTTTTTTGATTCACTTGAACTGCATGAAGAGCAGAGATATAAAGGTCCCTTCTGATTTTTGTATACTCTTGTGATAGAGCATTTTTTAAACCTAAATATCTTTCAGGAGAGTCACCCCATTTCTCAATTGATGATTCTGATACAAAAGAGTAACTGTAAATCTCATCAAAACCATATCTATTTACAAAAAGATTTTTAATCTCTCTTTCAAAAAGACGCTCTTTATTATATTTTGGTGGTTTTACCTCTGCAAGAAAAGGGGTATCTGGAATATTATCATAACCAAAAACTCTACCAATCTCCTCAACAATATCTGCTGCAATAGAGACATCTTTTGTTGCTCTAAAAGATGGAACTTTTAATGTTAAACTATTGCCATCTTTTTTTAGTATCTCAAAAGATAGTGATGTTAATGTTTTCTCAATAAACTCATTTGATAGAGTTACTCCTAAATTTTTGCATATATAGTCAGTTGTTATATCAATTTTTATTTCATCAAGAGGAGTTGGGAAAACATCCTCAACAGAACCTAATATTTTAGCTTCAGGAGAGGAGTCTAATAACATTTTACATGCTAAATTTAAAGCCTCAATAGTGTTTTGAGGATCTAAAGATTTTTCAAATCTATTAGATGAATCGGTTCTTATTCCAAGTCTATTTGCTGCTCTTCTGATTGTTGCTGCATGAAAATTGGCAGATTCAAAAAGAATTGTTTTTGTTGTTTCAGAGATTTTTGTCTCTTCTCCACCCATAACACCTGCAATTGCAATAGCCTTTTTATTATCAGCAATAACTAAATCTGCATCAGAAAGAGAGTACTCTTTTCCATCAAGAGCAACAATTTTCTCACCAGAGTTTGCAAAACGAACATTTATATCTAATGAGTCTAACTTTTGAGTATCAAAAGCATGCATTGGTTGACCAAGCTGAAGCATAACATAGTTTGTTATATCAACAATATTATTTATTGGAGTTAATCCAACAGAGAGAAGAGCCTTTTGAATCTCTGGAGATGACTCTTTAACAACAACATTATCCACAACAACGCCACTATATCTTCTACAGCTTTGAGGTTGTTCTATTGTTATATTTAGGATTTTATCATTTTTTTTGTAGGGGGTTAAAAAATCTGCATAGTCAGATTGTTTCAATTTTCCATCTGTTATTGCAGCTATCTCTCTTGCAAAACCAAGATGTCCCCATAAATCTGGACGATGTGTTATAGATTTATTATCAATCTCAAATAAAATATCCCCCTCATCTCTTAATTGAGATAGTTTTGTTCCAAGAGGAGTGTTTTTATCAAGTTTTAGAATTCCACCATGATCATTAGAAAGTTTTAACTCTCTTGCAGAGCATAACATTCCAAATGAGTCAACACCTTTAAGTCTCCCTTTTTTTATAACAAATTTAGACTCTCCCTCTGATGGTAATTCAGCCCCTATTTTAGCCAAAGGAACAATATCTCCAACCTCAATATTTGGTGCACCACATACAACTTGAAGTGTTTCAACTCCATCTGTAACTTTTGTTACTTGAAGATGCTCTGTTTCTGGAATTTTCTCTATTTCAAGAATTTTAGCAGTCACAATATTCTCAAGATGAGGATGAGACTCTTTTACCCCCTCAACCTCTGCAATACTCATTGTTATTTTTTTCACCAACTCAGAGGATGAGAGTTGAGGAATATCAGCCAATTTTTTAATCCAGTTTAATGAAATCCACATGAAACCCTCTATAAAAAGTTAACTTTTAACACAAAGAGAGTTTTTTTTCAATATTATAAAACAAATATTGGATCTGAAAAGATTTTAAAATATCAAGAATCATAAAAAACTAAATTTTTGTTTAAAAAAACTAAAAATTAAGAGAATTTTTATTTTGAAAATTGCAAATAGAATTAAAATAATGTATCATCAAAATTGATTATGATTTAGGGGTGTAATGAGATATTTTTTTCTGCTACTTTTAACGATTTTTATACTCTCTGGTTGTGACCATGATAAGGTTGCTGCAAAGAGAGATTTAGGTAAAGGAATTCAGTTTCTTCGCTCGGGTCAATACATGGAGGCTGGAATTCATTTTAAATCAGCCATTGAGAAGGATCCTAAAAATCCAGATCCACACTACTATTATGCACTATTAAGTATTCAGCAAAAAAAAACAGATCAAGCAATTGAATCTCTTTCTAAAGTATTGATGTTAAAACCAATGCATGAAGAGGCTGCAATATATCTTGCAGATCTATTTATTCAAAAAAATGAGGGTGATGGAGCAATAAAAGTTCTTAAACCATTTACAACAGTAACAAAAAATGACAAAGTTTTTTTCTATTTAGGAAAAGCATTTTATACAAAAAATGATTTTGAAGAGGCTGTAAAGTGGTTTCAAAAAACATTAGAAATAAACAACAATAATAGCAGTGTTTATGGTCTTCTTGGAGATTCCCTTCTAAGAATGAATAATATTGAGCAGGCTCAAAAAATACTAAAAGAGGCTGTAAAATATAATCAAGATCCTGTCGTTTTATCAAAATTAGGTACAGTTCTTTTCCAAATAGGAAATGATTTTTACTTAAAAGAGAAAAAAGCAAAAACAGATTTAACTGAAATTGATGAAAAAGTTAAGAAAAAGAAAAAATTATCAAAAGATGAAGAGTCAAAAAAGAGTCAATTAGAACAGGATAGAGATGATGCTAATGGTAAAAAAACAGCATTTCTTAGTGAGGCAAAAAATCAATTTCAACTTGCTTTAAAAAAAGATCCTGCTCTTAAAGAGTCTGCATATAATCTCTCAATGACTCACTACCTATTAGAGGAGTATGAGGATGCTAGAAAAATGATAGAGAGATTTATTCAATTAAGCCCAACAGGAGCTCAAGCAAAAGAGGCTAGAGAACAAATGGATCAATTAGATGAAATTATTAGAATAAAAAAACAAGAAGAATTGAATCGTCAAAAATAAGGAGGGATTTTTATGATTAAAAAGCTTTTAAAACAACATGATACAATTCAGCCAATTTTGGATAAACTCTCCTCAAAAGAGATTATACCACTGTTTCATCAGCTTTTAACAGAGAAAAATATCTCTCTTCAAAAGAGATATCATTTACTTTCAGAACTCTTTGATGTTCAAAACTCCCTTCCTGAAGAGCTTTATGAGGCGGTTTTACAGAAACTTTTTCATTTTTACAAAACAGAAAACTATTTTGAAAAATTAAAAAAATACTATCAAGCAGCTGGAAAATATAAAGAGCTTCTTCAACTAATGGACTATTTTGTCCTTATTGTTGAGGATGATTTAAAAAAGGCTGAAATTTATACTCAGTTAGGTGTTTTAAATAAAGACATTCTTCTTGATTCAGTTGTTGCACTCAAATTTTTTAATATTGCACTTCAAATTAATCCAGATTCAGAAGAGATATCTGAGTATGTTGAAGATATTTTAATGGCACAAGAGAATTGGGAAAAAATTGTTAAAAACTATGAGGATAAGCTTGCTCAAATTGAGGATCCATCACTAAAAAGTGTTATGTGTATAAATATAGCTAATCTTTATTTAACAAACTCTGATGATATTGAAAAATCACAATATTATTTAAAAGAGGCAATAAGACTTTATCCCGAAAATGAGGATATTCCTCTTTTAATGAATCGTGTTTTTATTGAAACAAATACATTCGAGACCCTAATTGAGTCTCTTATGGATTTTTATAAATCAACAAACAATACAAACTATACTCTTTTACTAAAAGAGCTATTTAAAAATCCTAAAGTTGTTTCAAAAAGTGGATTTAAAATTTATGAACAACTATTATCCATAGACCCAAATAATCAGGAGATTTTTAAAAATGCTGTTGATTATGCTATTGAAAATGGTCATCATAAAGATATCTTGGCTTTAGCAGAAACAATGTCTGATAAAGATTTAACTAAAGATTATCAGATATTTCTGACAAATTTTATTGTTGAGTTTACGTCTGAATATATGGATGATTTAGAAAAAGCAGAGAAATTTGCAAAAAAATCTCAAAGATTAGATCCAGATAATTTTAAATATGACTATATCTATCTTGAGTATTATAAATTTACAGGAAACTCAAGAAAAGTGTTGGAGATTTTAACAAAAAATCTAAAAGAGACTGAAAATATTCAGGAACAGATCAAAATTCATCAAGAGATAGCAGATGTTGCAGAGGCATCTCAAAATATATTTAAAGCAACAGACTCATATAAAGCTATTCTTAAATTAGACCCTGAAAATAGTGATGCAAAAGAGTCTTTAAAAAAAATATATCGTGATGGTGCAAAATGGCGTGCCTTAATGGAGATGTTAAAGGGTGATATAGACTATCTTGAACAGAAAAGTGATAAAAATCTCTCTGAAATAGTAAATCTTTATGAAGAGCTAATAGAGTTGAGTATTACTCAATTAAATCAAGACCCAACAATGCTTTATAAAAAACTATTGGAACATGATGCAACTCACATTCCAGCACTAAATTTTCTTCTTGAAAAAAGTAAAACAAGTAATCGCTGGAATGAATATATCAAAATTCTTGCTCAAAAAGCAGATGCAATTGATGATGAATCAGGAAAAATAGAGATATTTTTTGAGGTTGCACAGGCATATATAGATCATTTAAAAAAACCTCTTGAAGGAGCATTTTATTTTGAACAGATTCTTAATATAGACCCTTCAAATGGTGATGCTCTTGATAGACTTAAACAGATTTATCAGCAGGCTCAAAAACCAGATAAACTATATCATGTTATGTTAAAAGAGGTATTTTTAAGTAATAGTGATGACTCAAAAATAGAGCTTTTGATTAGCCTTTATCATTTTGTTGAGGAGAATATTAAAAGAGAGAAAGCTCTATTTATTGATGTTCTTGAAAAAATATTAACAATTGATTCTAATAATATTTTTGCTCTTCAAAAAATCCTTGAGTTTGCAGAGGGAGAGGATGATAAAGTAAAACAAAAAGATGTCTTACTTCATCTTTATAACCTTGACCCAACAGCAGATGTGATTTTAAAACTTGCAAAAATATTTGAAAATCTTGATAGTAATGATGATGCTATAAAATACTATAAAGAGTATCTTCAATATGATAAAAATAGCAATATCATTGAAATTGTTGTATTAATGTTACTTAAAAAAAGAGATTTTGAAGAGATTGACTCTCTTTTTACAACACTTGAGTTATGGGAAAATTACTACCAAGTTATCTATCGCATTATAAAAGAGTGTGAGGAGTTAGAGATAAAAAAAAGCTACTCCTTAAAAGCAATTGCAATTGCTGAAGTATATATTTCAGATGAATCATATCTAAAAAATGCCCTTCTTTTTTACCATAATGCATTCAAAGATAGTATTGAGATTATTGATAAACTTTATCAAATCTATTCACTTGAAAACAATAGAGAGGAGATGTACTCTTTATTAGGCAATAAACAACAATTAATATCTAATATTGAAGAGAGAGTTCAAATATTAAATGAGCTTTCTATTCTTTATATTGAGGATAAAAAATTTGATGAATGTTTTCAAAATGAGAAAGGAAAATTTCTTCTGACAATGGAGATCTCTATTTTAGATAATTTAGCTGAAATAGCAGCTGAATTAAATAATAAAGTTTTATTAGCAAACACTCTTATTGAGATATTAAGAGTTGTTGAAAATGTTGATTTAAAGGAGAATCTCTATAATAGAGTAATAAATATCTACAATGATTTAGAGCGTTATGATGATAGTAAACAGCTATCTTTTGAACTTATAGAGTTAAAACCTGAGGTAGAGGAGTATGTTAATAATATTATTGATATACTTGAATTAATAGATGATTATAAATCTCTTAATACTGCTTATGAGAAAAAATTAAAATTTTTAAACTCAGAAGAAAAAATAACTCTTCTAGAAAAAATGGCTCTCATTGCTCTTGAAAAATGGAGCTCTTCTGAAGATGCTGCAAAATATTTAGAACAGATTATAGAGATTGATTCAACTCAATTGAAAACAGTTAATACTCTTTTAAAAATATACTCAACAACAAAACAGTATGACTCTTGGATAAGAGTTGCACTATTAAAATCTGTTTTACAACAGGGAAAAGATAAAAAAGAGACTCTTTCTGAAATTGCACTATGTTATTTAGAAGAGAAAAATGATTTGCCAAAATTTATTGAATATACAGAAAAATCGCTTTTAGAGTATTCTGATAGAGAGTATTATGAGACTCTACTATCCATTCTAAAAAAACACTCTGATTTATCTTTTGCAAATCTATTGATTTCAAATCTCTCAAAAACAGAGTTTAAAGATTTAGAAAAAGCACTATTTGAGCATCTTTTATCTGTAGATTTTGATAAAAGTACACTTCAATCACTAAACTACAAATATGCAACACTTCTTGATGAAAAATTTGCTGATTTTGAAGCTGCATATAATATCAAAAAGGGAATATATTTAAAATCTCTTGATAATAATGAGCTTTTAAATGAGTTGGAGCTTCTTTCTGAGAAAAAAGCAGATTTTCAAGATTTAACAGCAACTCTTTTAAAATTAAAAGATGATGTATCTGAGAAAATGGCTAAAATCAATATTTTAGCACGCTTGGGTAAAATATATGATATATACCTAAAAGAACATAAAAAAGCTCAAAGTTTTTATAATCAAATTTTACAAGAGGATAGTGAGAATTTAACAGTTTTAACAGCTCTTGAGAAAATATATTTAGACTCAAAAAATTATGATATGCTTTTTGAGATTTTGGAGAAGAAATATAAACTTCTTAAAAATCATGATGAAAAAATTAAAAATAGAATTGCTGTTGCAAAAGTAAAAGGACTCTATTTTAATAAAATAGATGAGGCTCTTTTAGATTTAGATAAAATTATTAATATTGATGAAACTATTATTGATGCCTATCTTGCAAAAAAAGAGTTTTATCAATTAAAAGATGATAAAGAGAATATTCTAAAAATACTTTTTAGAATGGAACACCAATTGAAAAATAGTGGAGAGGAGTTTTTAAAAATAGTATCAGAGGTTGTTTCTATATATACTCAAATGGGTAATATTGATAAAGCGGTTGAGCACTATTTTGAGTCTCATGATATGCTTGTTGGAGAGTATCAATCTAAATTAAGAGAGAGACTATTTCAACTTCTAGATGAGAATAGTGAACTTCTTGAAAAATATAGTGAAGAGGTTATTCCATTTTTAACTAATAGAAAACTTTTTGAAGATTTAGTTACATTTTATAATATTCTTATCTCAAAAGAGGATGAGATATCAATAAAAGAGCTCTACTTTAAAAATATTTTAACAATTTATGAATCATCTCTAAAAAATAGAGAAAAAACATTAGAGTCACTATTTCCAATTCTTTTAATTACCAAAGATGTAGAATCAACTCTTAGTAAAATCTCTAATTCATATCAAGGAGTTATGGATGTTGATACATTAACATCGAAATTAGACTCTATTGCAGATGAGAAAAAAGAGTACTCTTGGATGATTTATAATGAGATAGGAAAAATATATGAAAATCATCAACGTGATGATAGTTCAGAGATTTTCTATCTTAAAGCATTCTATGCATCTCCTCAACAAACAGAGCTTTTTGAGATGTTAAAGGAGCTTTTTGAAGTAAAAGAGGATTGGGAAAAACTAAAAGATATAGTTATGTTTAGAGCCGAAGCTATTGAGGATGACTCTTTTGAACTACTAAAAACAGGTGCATCTATTTTATTGAATAAGATGGATTTAAAAAAAGAGGCTGCTGAAGTTTATGAAAGAGTATTTATTAATCTTCATGAAAATGAGATTTTTACCATTTTAAGAGAGATATATAACTCATTAGAGAGTTGGGAAGAGTTAGCTGTTTTATATCAAAATGCTGCATCTTTTGAAGAGGATGGAGATAAGAAAAAAGAGTATCTTAATATAGGGGCAGATTTACTATTTAATCGACTTCAAAAACCTGAGAAAGCAGTTGAAATATTAATGCTTATGATTGATTTGGAACCTGATAATATTGAGATATATCAGAAACTTGAAGATATAGTTAAATCTACATCAGATTATCAATCACTAGATAATCTTTTTGAGAAAAAACTCAGATATTTCACAGATGATGAGTTAATTCAAAATACCCTTTTAGAAAGAGCTGTTAATTCTGCAGTAAATCTTAAAAATAGTGAATATGCTGTTCAATATCTTCAAAAACTCCTTGAACTTAATCCATATAATGAAAATGGGTTAAAATACCTTGAAGAACTAGCAAAAGATGACTCAATTGTTGCAGAGGCTACAACAATTCTTGAACCAATTTATGAGATTCTTGGATTTTGGGATAAATTAGTTCTTTTATTAGAGAGAGTTGAAAATTTAATAGAGAATGAGGAGGCAAAAAAAGCCTTTATTAATAAAATTATAAATATCTATAAAGACAATCTACAACAGTATGAGATGTCTTTAAAATTTGCATTCACTCTCTTTAAAAAAGAGCCTCAAAATAGTGATGTTTTAGATACAATATATCTTCTTCTTGATACTACAGGAAACTATAGTGATTTTATAACTGTTATTGATGAGATTTTGCCATCTCTTGAGAATGAGGTAAAATTTGAAATATTAAAACATAAACTCTCAATATCAGAAAACTACACAGAGAATCAGCCTAAATCTGTAGAGGCTCTTTTAGAGTTAATAAAACTTGAAAATGAGAATATAGAGTGGTATGAAAAAGCTGCTCATTACCTTGAATCTCTAGAAAACTATACACTTCTTGTTGATGTTTTAAAAGAGCAGGTTAAATATGTTGATGATATTGATGGAAAAATAGCTACTCTTTATAGAGTTGCAGAGATTTATAAAGAGAACCTCTCTATGAGTAAGGAGGCTGTTGAGATTTATCGCTCTATTTTAGAAATAGATGTAAATCAAGCGATGATTTATGATGATCTTGAATCTATTTTAAGTGTTTCAGATAGTTCTGAAATACAAAAAGTGGTTCTATTAATTCTTGAAAATACATATAAAACTGTTTCAGAGTGGGATCGTTATACAGAGATTCTAAACAAAAAACTTCAATTCCTACAAGATGAAAATGATAAAAAAGAGCTATTTCTAACTATAGCATTAACTCAAATAGAGTATATTGGAGATTTTGAAGCTGCTTTTAGAAATTTAGTTCAAGCATTCATAATAGATTTTAGTGAAATAACTCTTGGATATCTTTTTAAAGTCTCTGAAACATTAGGAAATTATGAAGATCTTGTTACTCTTCTATCTGAACTGTTGCCAGATATTGAAAATGTTGAGTTACAACAATTGATTCATTATAAATCTGGTAATATCTATTTTGAGTTTTTAGGAGATATGATAAAAGCTAAAAACTCATTTTTAAAACTTTCAAATTATAGAGAGGACTACTCTGTACTAAAAAAACTAGAGCTAATCTATCAGGAGGAGGGAGCTTTTGCAGAGCTTGAATCAATTTATATATCTTTAATTCCTTTAATGGATAGCAATGATGAAAAAATTGATACATATTTAAAACTTGCAGCTCTTCAAGAGGAGTTAGGAAAAACACTAGAAACAAAAGATAGCTACAAAAAATTAATTGAGTTAAAACCAGACCATCTTCACTCTTTAAGAGCATTAGAGACATTATCTCTAGATAATAATAGAGAATTAGTTGATATTTATAAACTAATTTTAAATGCTGAAATTGGTGAAGAGGAGAGAAGTTCTACTCTTTTAAAACTTGCTAAAATCTATAAAAAAGAGTCCAATAATGAGTCTGAATCATTATGGAAAGAGACTCTTGAGCTTGGAATAGACAAAAAAGAGGCATTTATTGAGTTAATAGAGTATTATGGTAAAAATGAGAACTGGGATCTTTTAGCAGAGTACTATGAAAATTATCTATCAGAATTTGCTGGTGAGATTGAGGAGCCTCAATTAATATCTCATTTTGAAAAATTGGCTAATATATATTATCGTGAAGATAAATTAAATATGCCATCATTTGCTTTGCAAAATTATCAAAAAATACTTGAAGTTGAACCAACTCATATTCTCTCTCTTATGAGAATGAAAGAGATTTATAGAAAATTTGATTCTCTTGATGAGCAATTTGAAACAATAAGACAGTTGATTCAGGTTTTGGAACAGGGATTAGAGGAGGAGGAACAAAAATTTGAGGATAGTTATATTATATCTCAAATGAATCTACTAAATCTTCCAATTAAGAAAACTCTTTTAGCATATTATGATGAGTTTGCATCTTTATTATTTGAAAATAGTGCTTTTGAAGAGATGATTCAAATATCAATAAAACATCTTGAAGCAAACCCTAAAAATAGTATTGTTATAGATAGATTAGAGCAGGTTTATGAACAACTGGAGATGTTTGATGAACTTATATATATTTTAGAAGAGAAACGCTCTATACTTTCTGAACAAACTGAGATAATATCTACTTATGAAAAAATGGCAGAGATATCTCTTGATAAATTAAGTTCTCCAGATAGAGCTATATCATATTTTAAAGAGATTTTAAAATTAGAACCAGAGAATCTTACTGTTATTGAGAGAATAGAGTCTTTATATGAATCTTTAACTGAGTGGGATGAGTTAGTCTCTATTTTAAAATTAAAAATAGATGCGATAGAGAATAAACTTCCTGTTTATGAGAAAATAGTAACTGTTATTATTGAGAATAGTGCTGATTATGAAGAGGGATTTTCATTTTTTGAAAAAGCATACTCTTTATATCCAAATGAGGACTCTTTAATAGATCTTTTCTATCAATTAGCTTCTGTTTCAATGTTATGGGAAAGATTTATAAAAAGTGCAGAAAGAATTTTACCATTAACAACAGAAAACTCAATAAGAGATAATCTTCTTTTTAAAGTTGCAGAGGTATATAGGGATGAGCTTAATTTAGCTGAATATTCAATAAAAACATATCAGCTCTTATCCTCTTATCAGCCAGAGAATAAAGAGATATACCTTAAACTTGAAGAGCTATTTCTTCTTATTAATCAATGGGAAGAGCTTGCAAAAGTTTATGAAAAACTCATATCTCTTGAAGAGGATAGTGGTCTTCAAAGAGAGTACTACTATAAATTAGGGGTTCATTTTGAAGCAAATATTAACTCTATTGAAAGAACAGCTAAACTTTATGAAAAAATGATTCAAACCTATCCAGAAGAGCTAGAGGCTCTTGATAATTTGGAAAGAATCTACTCTGATATAGAGGATTTTAACTCTTTGGTAAAAATATATAAACATAAAATCTCTGTTTTTGATGATTTAGATCTTCAAATTGAGTTATATCAAAAAATAGCTACAATAGCAGAAGAGAAAAATAATATCTCTTTAAAAATAGAGGCATATAATGAGATTTTAAAACGAGATCCAAATTCTGCAGAGGCATACTCTATTCTTGAAGAGTATTATCAATCTAAAAACTCTACAGAGGATTTGTTAATAGTTTATAATCATTTAATTGAGCAGAATAGCTCTTTTAAAATTGATTCTATTATAAAAAAGGCAGAGATTTTAAAAAGAGATGAAACTGAATTAAATAGTGCAATAGAGCTCTATCGTTCTGTTTTAGAGGAGTATGAACCAAATAATTCTATTGCATTTAAAGCTCTTGAAGAGATTTATGAAAATAGTGGAGAGTGGGAATTACTAGTCTCTCTTTATAAAATGGTTTTAGATCAAGAGGATAATCAGGAACAGAGAGTGTTATATTTGAATAGAGTTGCACTTATCTATCTTGATAAATTATCTTTAAATGATGAAGCAAAAGAGTATTTTGAGTACTCTTTATCTGAAAATCCTGTTGAAGAGGTTGCTGTTGATGGTTTAATGAGAATATTTAAAACTCAACAACAATGGGATGATGCAATAGATCTATTATCAAGTGTTGCAGCAGGAACATCAGATCCAAATCAAGCAGCAGAGGCATATTATGAAATTGGTAGAATCTATCTTGATGAGATGGATGATTTATATCAAGCACAAGGTGCTTTTGAACAGGCTGTACAAAGTAGATTTGATCATGCAGATGCACTTAGAATGTTAAAAGATATTGCATATAAAGAGGAGGATTATGCAAATGTTGTTAACTATCTTGATAGACTAAAAGAGTGTGTTGATGAGGATGAGAAAGTCTCTATTGGAAATGAGTTAGGTGTTCTTTACTATGAAAAATTAGAGGATACCTCAAGCTCTATATCATATTTTGAAGAGAGTTTAGAGTTAAAACCAACAAAAACCTCAACAGAATATCTATCAAAACTATATTTTGAATCAGAAATGTTTGATTCACTAAGCTCTCTTTATGAAAAATATAGTTCTCTTATATTAAAATCTGAAGAGATTCCTCAAGAGGTTCACTACTATAGAGATGCATTTGCAAATAGATATCTCAAAAACTCTCCAGCAAAAGTTTTTGAACTATCAGAGAAATCTTTTAATTTAAATAGAGTTTATAGAGAGAATTTGGAGTTATTAACTGATGTTTCATTTGAATTAAAAAAATATGAAACAGTTATATCTGCTTCTAAACAGTATTTAGTTCACTATTTTGACTCTTGTGAATCCAATGAGATTGGTTCTTTATATGTAAAATTGGGTGTTGCATATGCAGGAGTAGAGAATTTTGAATTAAGTAATAGATATTTTAATAGAGCTTTAAGTGTTGATGAGTATAATATTGATGCTTTAAAATATGCAATTGATGCCTATAAACAGGGGGCTCAATGGCATAAAGTTATTGAATATTATAATAAAATGATTCAAAAAATAACATCTCAAGAGGAGATTATTAAAATCAATTATGAGATGGGACTTATTTATAAAAATGAGCTTCAAAGCTATTCTCAAGCCCTTTCTCATTTTGAAAAAGTGATATCAATGGGGCTTAAAAATATTGAATTATTAACTCATATGTATGAGATATACTCAAAAACAGCAAACTATCCAAATATGATCTCTGTTTTAGAGGAGCAATTAAAACTTGAAACAAGTGAAGATAGTGCTGCAAAAATCTGTTATACTCTTGCAGATTTATACTATGCGAAACTTAATAATCCTCAAAAATCTGTCTCCTACTTATTAAAAGTTCTATCTTTAAATTATAGAAACACAAAAGTGTTATCTGCAATTGAACAGATTTTAGAGGGAGCTAAGGCATTTAAAGATCTTGAAGAGGTTTACAAAAAAGTATACTCAACTCTTGGTGAGCAGGATGCTGAGCTAAAAACATATCTTCTTGAAAAACTGGGTGTTATTTATAAAGATATTATTCAGGATTTTGTAAAAGCTGTTGAGGTTTATGAAACATTAGGACAACTTCATCCAAATCAACAAAAATATTACCAAATATTAATTGATTTTTATGAAAGAATACCTCAATTTTATGATAAAGCAATTGCTCTTCATAAAGCTAAAGTTAAACAAAATGCAAAAAATAGCACAGACTCAATTCACTCATTAATAAAACTTTATAATGAGAAAAAACTTTATGATAAAATCTACTGTTATTCTGCATTTCTATTCCAAATTGGGGCAGCTCATGAGGATGAAAGAGAGTTTTATAATGGTTATAAATCAGCAACATTAAGACGTCTTGAACAACCTGTTGGTAAAAATATTTTTGAAAAATATCTTAATCATAACCATCTTAACAAAGATGTTTCAAAAATTATGGAGGGGGTTCAAACAATTGCATCTGAATCTCTTTGTGATAAAAAAATGAAAGATATGAAGGATATAGATCCTAAAAAAGATGGTTTAGATCCTAACACAAGATTCTATAAACTTGCAGAGTATGTTATGCAAAATTTAGGTGTTACTGGATTAGATTTCTATCATATCAAAAATAATCATAAAGGATTAAAATTTGATTCAGCAATAAGCTCAAGTGGTTTTTTTGGTAAAGGAAATAAATCAGATTTTTTTCTTGTTGGAACAGATATGCTTGTTGATAGAGATGAGGCTGAAGCTGGTTTCTATTTGGCTAAATATATTACTCTTGCACTACCAGAGTTTTATATGATTCAGATGGCAACATCAGCAGGAACAACAGTTCAAGAGGTTTATCAAACTCTTGAATCTTTAAATAATAGCTCAATTGTTACTAAACTTCCAAAACTTCAAAAAGATTTGAAAAAATCTCTACCTGCAGATGTTGCATTAACACTTGAAACCGCTTCTAAAGGGGGAGTAAATATCAATTTATGGCTAAAAGGTGCTGAATTTACAGCAAATAGAGTAGCTCTTCTATTCTGTGGTGATGTAAATAGTGCAATAAAAGTTATAAAAGAGGATCAAAATAGATTATCAGGTGCATCTGTTCAAGAAAAAATAGATGATATACTTGAGTTCTCTATATCAGATCAATATCTCTCTCTTAGAGAATCACTTGGAATATCCATAAAAGTTAAATAACAATCAATATCTAATTTCATCAATATAAAACAGATTTTTCTACTATTTTAAACAGACTATATATCGATTACTCTTATATTTTTAGTGTAGATTTTTCGAGTAAACAGAAAATCTTGAATTCAAATCAATTTGATGCTGTTTTTTATATAATACTAATCTTACATAATCAACTACAAATTAATCGAAACTTATGGTGTATTAAAATAAACTATTCATTAAAATATAAATGAACAATAGTGTTTATGCAAGAATAATACAAAACAGATATTTAAATTGAGATAATGTAAAAAATAATCAGAATCAGTTTCTGTTGAATAGTTATGAAATATTATTTAGATTTAGGTATGGATTTAATAGTTTGATACTCTAGATATTATAGTGATTATTTACAAACACCATAAAGAGATGTTCCAAATGATGAACTACTTGAGTAATATGAATCAGTAGTTGATTCACAACTATTTCCACTGAATTGACATTCAAAAGATGAGTCACTTAAATCACAAACAGTTCTACATTTACCCTCAATACATTGTCCCATTTGACAAATATTTAAATCTGTTGTAAAGTCACAATTATCTCCAGGAATAGCCCAACCAGCCTTCATACAAGCTGTTGCATTATCAGTAATAGCATAACATGCCTCTGTACCATTACAACCATGACCAGTTGTTAAATATGGATCACAACCATTTTCAGGTAAACATACTCCACCAACACCAGAGTATGCATTATAACATATTTTCTCCGAACTACATTGTGTTCTAAATGGAGTTCCAGCAGGATTACAAGACTCTGTACAAACACCAATTTGAGCTGATGCAGTATTTGTTGTATCTTTTTGTTGAACAAGAATACATGTTTGAGAGCCCTCACAAGTATTTCCTAACTCAGGATTACAAAGAGTTACACTATCTTTTTCAGTATTTGTTCTAAATGTTGCTACTCCAAAATATGGTAATGTTAAATCCTTAAACTCATACTTCATGTTAAAGTAGTCATAACAAAAATCTGAATCATACATATATCTTGAGCAGTTTGGAACACAACGTCCTTCAACACAAAGAAAATCCTCTTGACACAATTGTGTTGCTTGAGATGTATTACAAGCAGCTCCTAATGGTCTTGGTCCTGTATATAAACATTGTGTGATAGATGTATTTTGGAATGCTAAACATACCTGTTCTTCATAAGGACAACCATCACTTGTTGCAATATTACAACCCTCATCTTTAACACAAACACCAATATAGTCATAATCCTGTCCTGGAAATACTCCACGACTTATACAAACTTGGAATGGATCACTACAGCTTGGATTTGAAACATCACACATTTGAATACATTTTCCCTCTCCTGTTTGAGTTGGAAAACATAATGCAGTTGCTTCACAATTATTTGCTTCAAGATCACAACTCTCTCCAATAAGTTTTGGACCAGCTGTTGAAGGATGTTCACAAGCTCCATTATGACATTGATATCCAGCAATACAGTATCCTGATGGATATTGAGAACTACACTCTTGAGTTATACAAGTTCCATCAACACAGATTCCATTTGAGCCACAATCTCCCTCTGGATACTGAGCACTACATGCTTGAGATACACAATAGCTATTATTACCAACAGTTTCACAAATCTCACCTAATGGATTACATATCTGATATCCACAAGAGATTCCTGCTTCACAACTTCTAGTTTCTAAGTTAAAAAGATATCCCTCATCACACTGACATTCAGCATAACGATCTCCATTTCGTTCAACAACAACACACTCCCCATGAGGTTCACAACTCCAAGAATCATCACAGTAGTTATATTGTGTTGGATCAATACAGAAGTTTTTATAGGGTGGATTTAAATACTCCATTCCTTCATTACATTGACACCAATAACCATTTGGTTCATATTCACTTAAAAGACAAACCCCTTCACCACAATCAACACCTGTACAATCATCACCATCAAAAATACAGATTCCCTGATTAAAATCTAAGGCATATCCAGGTTTACAAATACAACGATATGGTGTTGTTGTGTCTGTTAATTTTGGTGTACACATTGCATTTACATCAGGACAAGTTATACCAATACATGGATCATCAACACATAATCCAGTAGATGTATTACAGACTTTTCCCTCTGAACAACCACCATTACATAACTCTGATATATCCTCAATACAAACACCATTTACACAGATATCTCCATCATTGCAAAGTCCATCTTGGTTTGAGTCAGAACATATATCATCTGTACAAACAGCAGCACCATCTATCACTAAACACTGTTTTCCAGTATCACATTGAATATTATCACAAGGTGAGATCTCTGGTGTTTTACAATTTCCATCAATACAGCTCTGTCCATTTGGACACCAACCTCTTGGAGAGTCTGCTGAACAATAGAATGGATCTGGATTACATTGACCAAATTCACAAACCTCTCTTGGTCCACATGTTCCAGCACAACTATCTTGAGCACATGTTCCATCAATACAAACCTGACCACTTGGACAGGCTCCAGTTGGATTTTCAGCAGAACAATCTAATGGCTTACACACAACAATATATTCTCCACCAGTGTACTCTCTACTACAATACTCCCCATCTGAACAACTTCCCTCAGGGGAATCTTCTGAACATGGTTGAAGTTGACACAAACCATCTATACAAGCATAGCTAGATGGACAAGTACCATTTGGATTTGAAGTTGAACATCTATCTGTATCATCAATACAAACTCCTGAGACACAGGTTTGTCCATTAGGACATAATCCTGTTGGATGAGATGATGAACATGGATACTGCTTACAAACTCCAGCATCACAATATTGATCAGTTGGACAGCTTCCATTTGGATTTTGTGCGGAACAGGAGAAATTTTGACAAACACCCCCATTACACATTTGACCATCTGGACAACTTCCATTTGGATATGTTGCAGAGCATTCAGGTGTTTCACAAACACCTGATAAAGAATTACAAATCTCTCCCTCACCACAATATCCACCCTTGTATTTTGCTGAACATGGTTGTTGAACACAAACACCATCTTCACAAGCAAGTGATTTTTTACCTCCTGCGGGCTCTTCACTTGAACAGCTTCCTGTTGGATATTGCTCAGAACATTCATATGGAACACAATAATCTAAAGTTTTATCACAATAGAATCCTGAGTCGCAAGCTCCACCACAAGCAGGCTCAGATGGATCATCACAACCTATTGTGAGTGTTCCAAAAAACAGAAAAGCTATAAATAAAAAAAGCTTTTTCATAGATACCTCTCAAAATAAAAGCAATCATTTTATCATAACTTTAAATAGATAATTTATCAAGAAATTATCCTGTTTTTATGCAATTTTATTGTTTTTATGTTGTTTATATTAAATTAAAGCCATTTTTTAATAGATGGTTTAATTAAAAAAAATTGTTGGTAACAGATTTTAATATTTTTGGTGTTTTATTAAAATAAGAGGATTTGATAATCCTTTTTTACTAAACAAACAGATTTTTTGAAAGAATCGTTTGTTCATTTATTGACTTTTTATTGATTTTAGTTATATTGTTGTTTTGAGTTGATTGACTTGTAAAAGGAGATTTATGCTGACCCATGAACTTTTGAAAGCTACAAATTTTGGTGCAGAGTGGATATTATGGTTATTAATTGGGCTATTTATGCTCGAGATTGCAATTATGGTTGAGAGAGGTTTTTTTTATTTTAAATATAGACTTAATATTAATAAATTTCAATCTAAATTTAGAGAACTTCTGTTCTCTGGAGATATTGAATCTGTTAAATCTGAACTTTCAAAAAAACGCTCATTTGAAACAAATGCACTTATTGAGGGTGTAAAAATGATTGATTTTGGTGCAGAAAGCGTTGAAGAGACAATTGAATCTATGAAAAGCACAAATAAGATTGTTTTAGAAAGAAATTTAACTGTTTTAGGAACACTTGGTAATAATACACCTTTTATTGGTCTTTTTGGAACTGTTTTAGGTATTATTAAAGCTTTTAAAGACCTTGCAGAGGCATCTAATTCAGCAGGTGGAGATATGTTAAAAGCTGGTCAAGCAGCTGTTATGGCTGGTATTGCAGAGGCTCTTATTGCAACTGGAGTTGGTCTTGCTGTTGCGATTCCTGCAGTTATTGCATTCAACTATTTCACTAGAAAAGTTAAAGTTATTCAAACAAATACTGATGTTTTAACTGGGGTTCTTATGAGCTACATTAAAAGAGATGAGGAGAGTGAAACTCCAGACAATAACCCCACTCAAAAAAAAATGAACACTAGTGTATCAAATTTAGATTCAAAAAATGATTCAAAAAAAAAAATTGAACTAAATTCAGAAAAAAAAGATAGTGTTTCACTTGAAAAAAAAGATTTAATCAATAATAATTCAGTGGAGAGTTCATTAAATAATGAAATCTCTGATGAAAAAAATAGTAATATTTCTGAAGAAAATAGCAATTCTGAAGAAAAAAATAGTGAATCTTTAATAAACAGTGAGTTGAAATCCACTGAAAGTGATATAAAAAATGAAAAAAATAGTATTGAAACAGAAAAATCTGTTTCAAAATCTAAAAAATCTGACAAAAATAAAAAAGGGAAAAAATAGAGACTATTTTTAACATAAATAGGGAGAGTAATAATGGCAGGTGGAAAATCAAATAATGATGATGGAATGATTACAGATATTAATATAACACCAATGGTTGATGTTATGCTTGTTTTACTTATAATTTTTATGCTTACAGCTAGTTTTATTGTAACACCATCAATTCCTGTTAAATTACCAACAGCATCAACTGGTGAATCTACTCCAACAGAGACAGTATCTATTGTTATGACAAAAGAGAGTAAATTCTATATTGAAGGGAATCCCATTGATATGAATGAGATATTAGGCTATCTTGAAAATAAAAAGAAAAATGCAGAGAGTGGAAAACTTCAAGTTGTTATTGCTGCTGATAATGAGGCACAATATGGTAAAGTTATAAAATTAGTTGATATTATTCGTATTGCAGGTATTGTTGATTATGCCTTCAATATTGAAGATGAGCAGCAGTGAGGAAAAAATGTATAATACATCAACTGGATTAATTTTAGGGATTATACTATCTTTAACTTTAAATACACTACTTGGATTCTCTATTAAAAACTACTCTCCACCACCAATAAAAGAGAGAAAAAAATATGAGAATGTGAAAATGAGAATTAATAAAATTAAAAAGGAGATTCCAAAAATAGAGGAACCTAAAATAGAGGAGGTCAAAAAAGAGGAGCCTAAAAAAGAGGAACCAAAGAAAGAAGAGCCTAAAAAAGAGATAAAAAAAATAAAAAAAGTGGTTAAAAAGCAGGAACCCAAAAAAGAGGAGCCTAAAAAAGAGATTCCTAAAAATCCAATTAATGAGAAAAAAGAGGTAAAAGAGGAGCAAAAAGAGGTTAAAAAAACCTCAACGCCTGTTTTTGGTGTTAGTATGAACTCAATATCAGGTTCAGGTGGTGGTGCAACATTTCAGGTTCAGGTTGGAAACACACTAATGACAGATTATAAAACAGGTTGGGAAAATGGGAAACCAAAAGAGGTTGGAGTTTATGATGGGGGCTCTCCTGGTCCTGTAAAAGAGGTTGCAATTGTTAAAGCACCTCCACTTAAAATAAAAGAGAAGGCTGTTCCTAAAAAAGTTGTTAGACCAGCATATACAAAAGCAGCAAAAGATGCTGAAGTTGAGGGATCTATAGTTCTTAAACTAGAGATTGATAAAAAGGGTTCTGTAACAAATGCAAAAATAATCAAAGGTCTTGGCTTTGGACTTGATGAAGAGGCATTAAAGGCAGTAAAACAGTTCTTTTTTGAGCCAGCTATATTATCAAATGGAGAAAAGACCGCTAGTATAATAACCTACACAATAAATTTTGTTCTTCAAGATTAAATATAGCTCGAATAATAGAATTTTCTATTTATATTCATTTCTCATATAAAAAATTGTTTGAAAATATTTTAAATAGTTGTTATTATTAGTGAGTTTTTTGAGATTTTAATGATAAAAACAGTGATTCTATTATTTGTAGTCCCCTTTATGATATTTTCATCCTCAATTCCTAAACCTGTTGAGTCTATTGTAGAAAATAGAAAAGAGAAAAAAAATATGATTTTATTTTCAACATCAACAAAGCTCTTTTTTTGGAAAACAGAGGAGGGATTAACCAATAATTTTCAGTTTAATAGTGATTTTTTTGGATTTGGTGCTGAGTTTAGAGATTATCCATTCTTTTATTATGGTTTTTTTGGTAGATTCTCAATGTTTTATGAAAAAGAGGAGGGATTTACAGATTTAGAGATTACTTTAGGTTACCTTCTTCATCTTTTTGAATCTGTTGTTACCAAAATAGAGGTAAAAAATAGAGTTTTGCCATATATTGATTTTGGGATTGCCCTCTCTTTAGGTATTGAGTTATCTTTTTTTTCAAAAATATCTTTTGGAATTTACTCTGGACCTTCATTATTTTTTATTAATGGAGAGAATCAGACAACAATTATTTGGGATTTATCATTTGCTATTGGTGCTATTTTTTAGTTAAAAATAGCTGTTTTTAATTTTACTATCAAACTAAAAAACGATTAAACTTGACAAATATAAAAAAATTACACATCATATCCTATAAAAACATAAAAATGTTTTTTATAATTTAAACTATTTTTGATATCCATCTAAAAAATTATTAACCATATTTATTTAGGGTTTTATTTGAAAATAAAAATTATAAGATTTTGTTTAATAGATAATTTTTTTTAGGAGTTTTAAATGAAAAACACTCTGTTTTTTCTTTTTATTTTTATCTCAATATCTCTTTTTGGTAATTCAAACTCTATGAGAGACTCACTAAGAGATGGAACAATAACTAAATCTATGTTAAATTCAGATTTGATTTATAACTCAAATCAGGAAACAAATAGAGACTCATCTCTTTTTGATATGGATAATACTGAAAAAAATCAACCACTTATTGCAAGAAGAAGTGGTGGAAGAGTTGGTGGTTCATCTTTTAGTTCAAGAAGTTCATCAAGAAGCTCTTCAAGTGGATATAGAGGCTCTAGTTCATCAAGTAGAGGTTATAGTGGAGGTGGTTTTTTCTTTTTTGGTGGCGGAAGTGGAAGTTTTGGTACATTGATATTTATAATTGTAGCTCTTTTTATAATTGGTTCTATTATTGCTGCAATCAAAAAAAGAAAAGATAGTGAAAATGGAGTATATGAAAATAGTGATGAGGAGTATACAACTGTAAAAATGCAATTTGCTCTTCATTCAACTGCTGACCATATTCGTGATGAGATTAAAAAAATGGCAGATGAACTTAATTTCGATAATGCAGATGATTTAAAAACTTTATTATCAGAAACATCATCTCTTTTAATGAGTAATGAGGAGTATATAAAATATGCTTTTGCAACAGTTGCACCAAAAACAAGAAGTATCTCTCAAGCTGAAGAGATTTTTGAATCTACAGCAAATCAAGAGAGAGAAAAATTAAGTCAAGAGACATTTAAAAAACTTCGTGGTAGATCTGTTACAAGACAGATGTTAGCAGATGGAAATAAACCATCATTTATGGAGATAAAAGAGTATATAGTTTTTACTATTGTAGCAACTTTTGCAAATACAAAAATCTCTGTTGGAGATGATTATAGTTGGGAAAATTATAAATCTGTTCTTAAAAAATCAGCAATGGTCTCCTCAAGTAATATTGTTGCTGTTGAGATAATTTGGTCACCAGATGCAGAGGATGATGTATTAACAGAGGATGATATCACAATGCATTACAGCAATATGATTCAACTGTAAATTCATAAAAATTCAAAATAATCACATGTTTTAATAAAAAACAGATAAAAACTTTGACAAATCAAATTTATAATGTTAAAATAACATGGGACTTTTAATGGGAGTAGAGTTGAAAAATGAACACCCTTTATGGATTCAAAGACTAAGCCGATTTTTTGGGGTTGGAGTTGTTTTCTATATGGTTCTACGTTTTGTAATTGCAATTCCTACTCTTGGTCCTTATGGTGTTAATCCATATATATTTGGTTTGCTGGATGTTATTACAGCAATTCCTTTTGCAGTTGGAGTTCCTCGTTTAATTCTTTTTGCTAAACAGAGGGAGAATAGAAAGATTATTCAATGGATTATTGTTCTTGCCATATCATTTATTATTCCATATCTTTATATTGCAATTGAGGGTGAAAAAATCCCCAAATTGATTTGGGGAGCACTATCAGTTGTTATTTTAGGACTTGGAATAGAGGCTTTTTTAAGTGTTCGCTCTAAAATTAGAGCTGCAATAAGAGAGGAGGATGAGCTTATAACAAAAAGTTATGAAGATGCTCTTATCTCTGAAAAAAAAAATATTTTCATTAAATAATTAATCAATTAGTAGTAGTTTAATTGACAAAAACTATAATTCAAGTTATAATTTATTATAGTCTCTTTTGGGGGATATGATGAGATGGTTCATTTTTTTTATTGCAATCACTATTTTTGGTGCACAAAATGATATTGATATAAACTCTCTTTCTGCAACAGATAAAACATCAATGTCATCAAAATATATCTCTGAAATGGAGGATATTTTAAAATCTGGATATAGTATTTTAAAAAAGACAAGGAAAGAGAAAGATATTCTTAAATTAAATTGCGTAAATGATAATATTACTCAAATGAAGGCACTTATTGCTCGTTCCAAAGGAGATAGTATAAGTTTAAAAGAGGCTCTATCATCATCAGATGAGAAAAGTGCCTCTCATCATTTTGCAAAAATATATCTTGCATATCAAACAGTTCAACAATCAAATATCTCTCTTGTATCTTGTACTGGTTCTATTATAACATATGCAGAGCAAAAAGATATAGAGATTCAAGTTGAGGAGTTATTAATTGAAAGAGATTATGTTGAAGAGCATAAATCACAATTTTATGATATCAGTTTTTTAGATAACTCTCCATTCTCTGCAAGCCCATATTTTTAAATAATATCTGAAAATGCCACTTTGAAATTCATATATAATGCAGGAAAAGTAAAGAAAAGAGATATTATAACTCCTATTACAAAAATATCTTTAGGGTTAGAGTCCTCTAACTCCTCTGGAATCATTTTCTCCATGATATAATACTCATAATGGGATACTCTTATTTTTAAAAATATAGTTATAAAAAACATATATTTCCAAACAAATCTTATAATTGAGGGGGGTGATTCAAACCAATAAAAAACAACTCCCGAAATAAGTATAACACCTAACATTACATATTCAAAAATAAACCACAGTTTCTCTTTTTTATTTATATGTTCATTTATACCATAAACCCAAATAAAAGAGTATATTGTAACATATATAAGACTAAGCCAATTCATTATATATACCAATTGTTATAATATTAGATAAATCACAAAAATATATAATCTATTTTAACCATAAAAAATAGAAAATATTCAAATAAAAATGGTATTTTTTATAAATATTACTCCTCAAAAACAATATACTCTCTTTCAATTCGATAAACAAGATACATACATCTCTCTGCAACCTCTGGATTCTCTGTTGCATTTTTAATTTGAAACAGAACATCAATAATCATTCTAAACCAACGAATAATATCCCCTTCAAGTAGATTTGTTAACTTCATTAGCTCTAAAAAGGATATATTTTCATACCATAACCCTAAAAAATCATAAACAATAAAGGCATCTTTACTTGTGAAGTAGTGATATAAAAGATTTCCTTTTCCAAATTTATCAATTATAGCTTTTCCTTTTCCTGAATTTTTAACATTAAAATAGTCATTTTTCCCTGGTTCATATACAACTAATCCAACAAGAAAAAGCCACTCAAATTGATCAAATTCAAATATATCTTTTCTACAAAAAATTTCAGCAATCAAAAGACTCTCTGTATAGACTTTTGATAAAAAGAAACCTTTCTCTGTAAGATTACTATACTCATCAAGATATCCATTTTTCTTGAGGGTGGTTAATCGTCTATTGAGCAGTTGTGGAATTCTATTACTATCAGATTTTGACTGATACTCAAAAAAGCTATTTTTTAAAAGATATACAGACTCTTTATATGAATATTGTCTTGCCAAATTAATAACTGTATTATAAGATAGTTGAAATTGAGACTTAATTGGTTCAATATCCCCTTTCATTAAATCATCAACATAGTTTTTCATAATATGTTCAAACTCAACAATAGATACAACAGTTCCCTCTTTATCAAGACCACGTCGACCAGCTCTACCTGCCATTTGATAGTACTCTTTTGTTTTTAGATATCTAAAACTAACTCCATCATATTTTCTTAAACTTTCAAATACAACTGTTTTAGCAGGCATATTTATTCCAACTGCAAATGTCTCTGTCGCAAATAGAAAATGAAGTAATCCCTCTCCAAAAAGTTTCTCAACAAGAAATTTTAGTCTTGGTAAAAGACCTGCATGATGAAAACCAATTCCCTTTTTTAAACACTCAATTAATATTTTTGATGTGTTTAAATTAAAAATCTCTCCATCATCTGTTCCTAATATCTCATCAATAATTGAGTTGATTTTTTCAGAATCAACTTTTAATTTTAAATGCCTTCTTCTTGAAAGCTCAAGAGCAAATGCCTCTGTTTTTGCTCTTGAGAAAACAAAAAAAAGTGCTGGAGTTTTTTTTGCTGAATATAAAAATTGAGATAAATCAAGATAACCCATTGCCTGTTTATCATTATAATAATCCTTTTTTGATACCCCTTTTTTAACTGTTGAATAAAACTCTTTCTCTTTTTTTCTAAACTCTGGAAAAGATAGTAATCCTGTATGTTTTTCATAAAACATATGAGTTAATGGAACTGGTCTATTATGATACTCAACAACTTCAACTTTATGCTTTTTAATTTTTTGAATCCAAGAGGCAAACTCAACAACATTTGGAATTGTTGCAGAGAGACAAACAAATCTTACTGTATTTGGACTAAAAATAATAGACTCCTCCCAAATAACTCCTCTATCTCTATCATTTATAAAATGAATCTCATCAAAAACAACACAGGCAATTTCTGGAATCATTGGGTCAGATACCATAAGCATATTTCTATAAATCTCAACAGTCATAATTAAAACATCACCTTTAGGATTTATAACAATATCACCTGTAATTAAACCAACTCTCTCCTCTCCAAACTCCTCTTTAAATTGTCTATATTTTTGATTAGATAGTGCTTTAATTGGAGCTGTATATACTATTTTTTGTCCCTTTTTTAAATACATATCAATTGCATAATCAGCAATTAAAGTTTTACCTGTTCCTGTTGCAGCCGAAACGACAACACTCTCATTTTTTGATATTGCTGTAACTGCATCAATTTGGAATTGATCTAACTCAAATGATTTATATCTCATTTAACCTCTTATAATACAAATTATTAAATAATACAAAAAATATTTATAATAAATCTTTTTTTGTAAAGTTATATATCTTTCAAAAACAATTGAAAAATATACTGAGTATAACATTTTTTATAGTTAAATAAAACAGTATTTTTTACAGATAGTTATCAATAATATTACACTAGTAATTTAATTATTTTGAGAGTTAAAATGAGGATTTTTATATCTAATATCTACTTTATTAACTAAAATAGATATGTTTTTATGTCGTTTTTTGTAAAATAATAGCAAATAGTTATAAAAAAATTGATTATTTTTTTTAAAAAAAGTATACTTTCAACTCTAAAAGCGTTGGGGGATTTTGTGAACGAGAAAAGAATTGAACAGATTTTAGAAAAAATTGAACAGGACCCAGACAACATATCACTCTATGTGGAGTATAAAAATCTTTGTGTTCAATCTAAGCTTTTTGCAGAGGCAGAAGAGGCTTATGAGATGATTATTCAAAATGTTAATGAGCGTCTTCAGGAGGCTCTTCAAGTTAGTGTTGAGATTCCTGATTTAGGACTTGAAGAGAATGTTTTCTCATTTCTAGCAAGAAACTATTATGAGTGGGGAATGCTTATTTACAAGCAGGAGAATAGTGCTGAAAGATATAAAGATATGATTGCTATTTTTCGCTCATCTATAGATTCTGATGTAAATTTTGAAAAATCCTATGAGATGCTTGCTGAATGTTATTTTAAAGAGAATCTCTATGAAGATTGGCTAAATACACAAGAGAAAGCAATTGAGTTTCAAAAAAATAAAAAAGTGAAAATTGAGACTCTATATAGTATGAAAGATATTGCAGAACAACTTGGAGAGACTCCAAGAGTTATAAAATATTATCAACTTCTTTTAGAAGAGGATAAAGTTAAAGCAAAAGATAATTTTGATAAACTTGAAGAGCTTCTTGAGTCTGTTGGTGAATGGATAACTCTTGCAAAACTCTATGAAGAGAAACTTCAAGAGCGTTTAGATCCAAAAACAAAAGAGTTATATACAGAAAAACTTGTTGATATTTATACAAATAAGGCTCCAAATAAAGATAAAGTTTTTTTAAGTCTTTGTGAAAACTTTAAAAAAAATCCGCGTGATACAAAATTAAAAGAACAACTTGAAGAGGTTGTTCAAAATACAGGTATGCATGAAGAGCTTTTAAGTTTTTATGAGTCTATTATTGAAACAGTTACAGATAGAGCTGTTAAAGGTTCAATTCTTATTAAAATTGGTGATATTTTATTTACTCATCTTGAAGAGAATGATGAGGCTTTTGCTGCTTATGAAAAGGCTCTAGAGGCTCTTCCTTCAGATCCCTATATCCTCTCTCAACAGATTGCAATTATCTTAAAAAGAGAGGAGACTGAAGAGAGAAATAGTAAACTTTCAGACTTAAATCTTCAACTTGGTAACTACTATCTTTTAAGAGCTAAAAATGAGGAACAGGCCATTGATTATTTCTATAATGTTCTTCAAACAGACCCTAAAAATGAACAGGCATTTAATCTTTTGATGAGAATTTTTAATACTAAAAAAATGAATTCAGAAAAAGCTGATCTTTTAAAACTAAAATTAAATCATATTTCTGATGAAGAGAGAGGAAAAACAGCTTTTATGTTAGCTGAAATTCTTTATAAACAGCTTAATGATAAAGAGAATGCAGGTCACTATTTTAAAATGGCCTATGACAATGGTGAAAAAAATGCTTTTCCATACATTGAAGAGATCTCTAAAAAACAGGAAAACTATGACACACTTCTTCAATACAAAATAGACTCTATTGAACATATAAGAATTCCAAAAGAGAAGGCTGATGCACTGAAAGATATTGGTGATGTTTTTCAACATAAAATGGGAGATCCTAATAAAGCTATTTTCTATTATGTTGAATCACTAAAATTTAATGCAAAAGATACAGATCTTGCAATTATGATTCTTGAATATGTTTATGATAACTCTATGTTTGAGTCTATTAAAGATATTTTAAATGAGATTGATAGAGCAATTACACTTAAAAAAGATGCAACACTCTATTTAAAACTGGCAAGAGTTGCAAAAAATCTTGATGCTTTCGAACAGGCTTCAATATATTACAAAAAAAGCTCTGATCTAAATAAAAAAGATTATGAAACTTTTTATGAGTTTGGTGAGCTTTATGAGATAATGAAAGAGTGGGGAAAAGCTTTAAGAATATTTCAATATATTGAGATGAATTTTAAATCACTTGATGATTCCATACGTTATGAATTAAATAAACATTTAGGTAAAAATAGCTATTTAAGTGGTGATAAAAAGGCCAAAAAATATATTGAGGATGCACTAACATTCCAAAGAACAGATATTGAGACTTTAACATTCTATTATAAAATTTTAGATCAAGAGCAAAATATTGAGAGTGCAATATCTGTAAGATTAGAGGTTGCAGACCTTCTTCAAGAGCAGCAACCACTTGTAGATTTATATTTTGAAATTGCTGAAATCTATAGAAAAGATCTAAAAAATGAGGCGAAATATCTTGAGTTTTTACATGAGGTATTTTTAGTTGGTGGAAATGACAAAAATCTTTTAATGATTCTTTTAGATACCTATACAAAAAATAGATATTTTCCACAATGTGTTGAGACTCTTGAACGTTTAATCAAAATTGAAACAAATGAGGAGCAAAAAATTGACTATAAATTTGAACTTCTCAAAATATATGAAACAGGTCTTGGAGATTATAAAAAAACTCTTCAAATCTATACAGAGCTTTATGAGATTCTTCCTGATGATAAAGAGGTTATTGTTGGTTATGAAAACTATCTAAAAAAACTCTCTTTATGGCCTCAATTAATCTCTTTCTATGTTGATAGAATTAAAAAAGATGATCCTAAAAATCAGAAAAGTTACTGGTTAACAATTGCTGATATATGTGCTAATAGATTAAAAGATTTTAAACAATCTGCAACAGCTTTAGAGCAGGCTTTAAAATTGGATCCAAAAAATACATCAATTCGTTTAGCTTTAGCAGACATTTATGCACATGCTGGAATCTCTTTAGAACAACAGATTGAGCTTTTAAGAAAAAATATTAAAGATAATCCATTCTCTGAACTTAATTATCAAAAGCTTTTTAATCTTTTTGTTCAACAGAAAAAACTTGATAAAGCATATGTTGTTGCAAGAGTTTTAAGATATCTTGATAAAATGGGAGATGAACATAAACAGATTTTATCTGCATTTAAAGGGAAAAGTAAACTTGAATGGGGTCAAATATTAACAAAATATCAATGGGATTTAATAACTCATCATCGTTTAAAAAATCAGGTGACAGATATTTTTCTCGCAATGAGTGTTCCAATGGTTGAGTTATATTCAAAACCTGCAAAACTAAATCCAAAAGAGATGATTGATTTAGGAAAAACTACAAATCTGTTTGGAAGTGTTTATAAAATGTTATTAACATTTATGAATCTTCCAGCATTTGAGGTTCATGTTCGTCAGGGACAAAGTGGATTTGAGATTCAAAGTGTTAATGGTGGAAAAGTTATGATTCAATCTGGCTTTGATATTTTTAACAACACAAGTGATAAAGATCTTCTTTATATTCTTGGAAAAGCGATGACATATCTTCGTCCAGAGTATGTTTTAGCAAAAATTGTTCCTGGTAGAGTTATTACAAATATATTTATTGGTGTTTTAAGTTATATTATTCCATCAATGAATGTTTCAGGAGATTTAGATCAGCTTCAAGCAATAACAAAACATTTTGAAAAACATACTGCACCAGAGACAGTAGAGAGTATTCGTGATGTTGTTGAGGCTTTTGTAAGAGCAAAAGGAAGTATTGATTTAAATAAATGGTTAAACGCTGTTGAGTTCACAGGAAACAGAATGGCTTATGTTTTAACTCAAGATTTAGAGCTTCTTGATAGAATGTTTAAGCGTGAAATGGTTGGTATTTTATCTAAAGCAGACTACAAATTAAAAATGGCAGACATTTTAAACTATATTGTATCTGAAGATTACTTCACATTAAGAAAAGAGTTAGGAATGAGTGTTGCTTAAGTTGGTTTTGTGAACATAAAAAAAGATGCCATTTTAATTCCAATCGCAAAAATCTATTTTATGGTTATTGGTTATGCCATTATGATGATAATGGGACACTTTTTACCCAAAAATATGCTTGGAGTCTATCACTATTTAAATTCAGTAATCTCTCCAATAAACATGATTTTAATTCAGGGGGGTGTTCAAAGCACCTCCCACTTTGTTTCAAAAGATTTTGAAAATAGAAAAAAATATTTAAAGTTTGGTTTAAAAGTTTTCTCATTAATATCAATTGTTTTATTTACTATTTTTCAGATTTTTGCAACATCTATATCAAAACTTTTTACAAAAAATAGTGATTACTCAATATATTTTAGAGTTGGTTCTCTGATTTTTCTTTTTTATGCACTATATAGTGTTTCAATTGGTTATATAAATGGTAAAAAAGAGTTTAAAAAGCAGGCACTATTTGATATAAGCTATAGTAGTATTAAATTTTTTCTTATTCTGATTCCATTTATTTTGGGTGGAGGATTATTATCTGCAATATCAGGTTGGGCTGCTGCAACTTTTGTGATAACATCAGTTGCTCTTTTTATTGTTTTAAAAGATAAAATCTCTGATAACTTTTTGTCAGAATCAGATAAATTAAGTTCAAAAATAACCCTCCAAAAAAAATTTATGAAATACATGCTTCCAATAATACTATATCAGGGGGCTTTTTATATTTTATTAAATCTGGATACATGGATTTTAGGAGCTTTATCATCAACAGAGTCTGCATTGAGTAATGGTGGGGATTATTTAACAATAAATACAATTTCAAGAATCCCTTTTCAGGCAACATTATCATTAACTTTTATTCTTTTTCCACATTTTTCATCTGAGAAAAACTCTGAAATAACAAAATCTATTGAGAAATCATTAAAATTTGCAATTCTATTTGTTGGATTTTTTGTTTTTCCAATATTATGGTCTCCTAGATTCTTTCTTATATTGATGTATGGAAAAAAATATATTGATAATGATAGAATGTTAATGATTTTAAGTTTTGGAACACTATTTTTATCTCTTTTTGTAGTTGCAAACACAATTATTGCAGCAATAGGGAGGGCAAAAACAGCTCTGATTTTTACTTTATTCTCTGTTTTTATCTCTTTAACTCTTAATTCAATATTAATATCAAAATACTCAATTCAGGGGGCTGCAATTGGGAGCTCAATCTCTTTTTTCATATCATTTTTAATAGTATTTATCTATTTAAAAATAAAATATAGAGTTCAAATTGAGTTAAGATATGTTTTTGGAACTATTTTTGGAATCTTTTTGGCATCTTTTATTGGTTTAAACTTTTCTATTCATAGCTTTTTGGGTGGATTTTTAACCCTGCTTCCTCTGGGTGTAATCTATTTGATTGCAATATTTGTTGCTTTTAAAAAATATAAAAAAATAAAATCTACAAAATAGTCTTATAAAAAGTATAAATAAACAACAGAAAAAGTGATTAAAAATATCATTGAATCTATCAATAAGTAATAAAAATAGTTTAATAATAAATATTGATATAATAGATGTTTAAATCCTTTTATAATAATTTTTATTATATTGAAATAATTTTAAATTATATTCTGTTATTTATATAATCTTTGTATCTTTTAAGAGGTTTTATGAATCAAGTATGTCCTATAAATGAGAGATTTATAAACTCTCAAGGTGTTCAAATAAATGCTTTTTTTGTTTTTTTATTTTTAATAACATATTTTGTATATCCAACAGTTTACATCTTATTGTTTTTAGTTATTGAATT
>JAFGXH010000352.1 GCA_016936735.1 bacterium | reverse complement strand
CTAATATAATGGATTTCCAAACTGGATTTGTTACTGGTGGTATATTCATTAAAACCTCCATAATCACCAATTAATAATAGTTCGGATTTTTAAAATAAAGATAAATAGAAAAAACTAATTTTATTAAATTTAAATATATTTTTTAGAACTATCTATTTTTTGAAGTAATCTGTTTGAAATATAGTTATCTTCATTTTTTAAATAGATGTTTTAAATGAGTATAATTATCTTTGTTGTTAAATTGCTAAATAGATATTAAATAGAATTAAAATGACCAAAGAAGACCAGCCATTGCTGTATAATTTTTTATATTTCCATCATCTCTAATAATTGTTTTATAGTTAACTTCACCAAATACAGAGATATTAGAAACAAAATTAAAATAACCACCACCACCAATTCCAACATGTGTTGATAATCCATCCTCTGGTGTAAATTGAGCTTGAGTTAATCCACCAAGAAAATCAACATAAAGTGTTAATAGATGTAGAGGTATTTTAAATTTAAAAGCGAGAGATATATCTGTTGCAGATAAATCACCAATTTTATAAACAAGTGCTGAGGGTGTTATATGAAAAGTACTAATAATAGGGATATCGACATAGAAACCCCAGATTAATTCACTACTTTCATCAACATTTGAGTAACCAACAGCCGTTCCCAATTTTACCTCTTCACCATTTGCATAACCCCTTTCTGCAAAAATTGAAAAAGAGAAAAGAAGAGCAAGAATGATTATAATTTTTTTCATAACAATATCTCCTAAAAAAAACCTTTATATAAGACGTTAGAAAGGGGAAAAATATTCATATTTTTTTTAATTTTTATTTTAAACACAAAAAATATACAATAATTTCTAAGAATGTTTTTAATAATAACATTGACAGATTCTGTTTTTTAAAATAGAATGCAGTGTATTCAGAGGCACAAATTGTTGTGCAGATTTTTTTATGGAGTAGGATATGAAAATCTTTATTGATACCGCTATTATTGCTGAAATTAAAGAGATGGCAGCATTGGGAATTCTTGATGGTGTTACAACAAATCCATCATTAATTGCAAAATCAGGAAGAAAATTTGAAGAGGTTATAAAAGAGATTACAGAGATAGTTGATGGTCCTATATCTGCAGAGGTTATAAGTCTTGAGGCTGAAGGAATGATAAAAGAGGCCGAAGAGCTTATTAAAATTCATCCAAATATTGTTATTAAAGTTCCAATGACATCAGAGGGACTTAAAGCAACAAAAATATTCTCAGATAGAGGAATTAAAACAAATGTTACACTTGTATTCTCTGCAAATCAGGCTCTTCTTGCAGCAAAAGCTGGTGCAACTTATGTATCACCATTTTTAGGTCGTCTTGATGATATATCTCATTTTGGTGTTGGCTTAATTGAAGATATTCGTGAAATATTTAGTAATTTTGGTTATGCAACAGAGATTATCTCTGCATCAATCAGAAATCCACTACATGTTATTGATGTTGCTAAAGCTGGTTCTGATATTGCAACAATACCTTATAGTGTTCTTAAACAGATGCTTCATCATCCACTCACAGATATTGGAATTGAGAAATTTCTAAAAGATTGGGAAAAATCACATTAATTAATCATTTTCATATTTTTTCATATATTTTTTAAGATTATTGTAATTCAAAGCAAAATATAGTATATATATTTCTTTTATTTATGGATAACTGTTGGATTATTTAAAAGAGATTGAGACTATCTTAAAAAGAACATCTCCACACATACTATCAGCTTTATCATCTCAAACAGATGATTTTTTTGGTAAACAACCATCAAAAAAGATAGGGCAAGGAGTTGAGTTTAATCACTACTCTCAATATACAGAGGGAGAGAATGTAAAAAATATAGATTGGAAAGTTTTTGGTCGTTTGGAGAAACTTTTTATTAAAAAGTTTGAACGAGACTCTAATGAGAGATTTCTATTTCTATTTGATACATCTAAAAGTATGCTGTTTAAAGGAAATAACTCTGTATATTCTAAATTGGAATACTCTTTTATATCTGCAGGAGTATTAACATACTATCTTTTACAATCACAACATCCAACAGCCTATCAATTTTCTAACTATTTTACTGGTTATCAAGGGGAGAGAAAAGATTTCTCCTTTTTTATTGAGCAATTTGAAAAACAAAATATACATTCAGCTCTTAATTGGAGTTTTCAAGAGAATATCCATAAAAAAGGGAGAAAAACAGTTCTAATATTTTCAGATTTTTTTGATGATATAGATTTTTTAGTAAGTAAAATAAAAAAACTATCAGAACAGCACTCATTTCATTTTTTTCATGTTTTAGATAGTTCCGAGATAGATTTAGCAGAGAAAGATTTAACAAAATATATTGATTTAGAGAGTGGTGAAGAGATTATTACAGACCCCTCAGAGATATACAAAATCTATAAAGAGGAGATAGAGACTCATATAAAACAACTTAAAACCTCTATTTTAAGCTCTGGTTTTCATTATCATCAATTTTTGACAAACCACAAAATAGAGGAGAATTTAACATCTTTACTAAAATAGGAATATAATTAATGTTTAAATTTGAGCACCCATATTTTTTATTCTCCCTTTTTTCTATAGTAATTCTGATAATACTTCATCTTATTAGAAAGAAAAAAATAAAAATTGTCTACTTTAGTACAATATATTTTTTAAAAAAATCACATAAAAAAATATCAAGAAAACTTAAAATTAAGCAATTTTTACTATTTCTATTTAGATTAATCATATTAACTGCTTTAATATTTTTAATATCAAAAACATTTTGGATTAAAACAGGTGATGTTATAACTAATATAGCAGATAAAAGTAGTTACATTGTTTTAGATAATAGATACACAATGTTAAGAAAAAATAGTGATACAACAGATTTTGAAATTGCGAAAGAGAAAATTATCAAGTTTTTTCAAAATAACCCAAATAAAAACTATTTTTTCTATAAAGATGAGCTTCATCTTATCACATCAAAAGAGCAATTGGAGAGTTTTCTTGATAAAACAGATATACAATATCCTCCATATTTAGGAAACTATTTTAATTTTACTAAAAATATATCAAAATATCCAAAAATGGATGGAGTTTTTGTCACCAATATAGTATCAGAAACCCCTCCAGAAAATATAAAACTACATCTAATAGCACACAAAGAGACTAAAAATGCCTACTTAATGAATCTATATATAAAACAGATTGATTCTCAAATATATCAAGTTGAAACAGATGTTAATTCAGAGGGAAATAGTTTTGATACAACAATATCTTTAATAAAAGATAATAAAAAAGTGGCTAATAAAATATTAAATTTAACCCCTAATCAAAAACAGAGAGTAACATTTAGATTTAAAGGAGACTCTGGAAAATATGAGCTTCAACTTGGAGATGATGATCTATTAGAGGATAATAGAATGCTATTTTCACTTGAAAAAAACTCATTATTAAAAATAGTTATAATAAATGGTGGAATGAATCCAATTCCATATCTTGATGAATCATTCTACTTGATGAATGCAATAGATAGCTCTCCATTTAGACACTATTGGAGTGTAACAGTAAAGAATGAGATTGAGAAAGATATCTATAATAGTTATGACCTTTTTATATTTATTGACTCCAGTTTTCCAACTATTTATCAAAAAGAGTTGGAAAATATTATATCAATGAAAAAACCTATTTTTATATCTGTTGGAAACTCAACAGATATTGAGCAGTTTAATCAATTTTGGTCACCATATATACAGTGGAGAAATCTAAAAGATGAGAACTCAAAAAATAGTTTTAAATATATCTCAATGATATCATCTGAACATCCAATTGTTCAAAAAATCCCATTTATAAAGTCTGAACTAATTGAGTATCCAATATTTAAATATCTAAACTTTACAACAGAACAGAATATAACTCCAATTATATCAATGAATGATGGAACACCTCTTTTTGTTGAAAAAATAGTAAATGGTTCAAAATGGTTAATATTCTCATCAACATTAAGTAGAGCTTGGGGAGACTTTCCATTATCAACACACTTTGCACCTCTTATTCAGGAGAGTATTTTATATTTACTTTCTGATAAATTAAAAAAGAGGGAGCCATATTTTTATACCTATGGAGAGATTCATAAACTCTTTCCTGACAAAATATTGAAACCAGATTGGTATAAACTACCAAATAATAAAAATGGTGCATATAATACACAATATCTTTTTTCTCAATTTCTTGGAAAGGATAGAAAAATTGAGAACTCTACTGAGAATACTCAGTTTTTAGAGGGAGAGGAGAGAGTATATCTAAAAAATTGGCTTATATTACTCCTTTTTCTTGTGTTATTCCTTGAACATGTTGTAGATTTAAAAAGATATTTTAGAAACTAATTTTTATCTATTTTATAGAAAATAGGTTTCTATACTTTAAACTCTATTTAATTTTTTATAGGTAGTAGATGGAAAATAATTTCAAATATGGTTTTATACTAAAATATCTTTTTAATAAATATTTCTCAAAAATCAATAACTCTCCAAACTATAATGAGTTGATTTCTGAAACTTTAAAAAAGGATGCTCTATTTGTTTTTGTTGGAAAGAGTGTTGATTTTATTCAGTATCTTTACTTAAATCACACTTTAAAGTCTCTTAAACTTCCTGATATTGGATATGTTAATGAGTTAACAACATCTCTTTGGGAAACACCAACAACAGTTCTTTCAAAAATATTCTCAAAAAAGGAGACTACTTTAAAAGAGAGTTTAAAATTAAAAAAACCAGCAATGATTTTTTTAAGAAAATCTAATCTTTTGGGGATTGGAAATTATGAATTTAAAGATAATCCATTGATTGATTTGATTAAAATTCAGAAAAATTCAGAAATTCCAATATATATTATCCCTAAAATGTTAGTTTTAAAAAAAGAGGCAGAGACAATAAGAGAGGCAATAAATCATAAAAAAAATCCAAATGCCTTTCATATTACATATCAATTAATAAGGTTTTATAAAAATGCAAATGCAAAAATATTAGACCCAATCTCTTTAAAAGATTTTATAATTGAGAATAAAAATAAAAGTGATTTAGATCTTGCAGAATCCTTATATGCAAAACTTATTTATAAAATAGAGAAAGAGGAGGAGATTATAAAAGGTCCAATAATAAAAGGTCCAAAATTTAATATAGATCAAATTATAGCCTCTTCAGAGATTCAGAAGGCAATTGAGGATAAGTCTAAATTGGATAAAAAAAATAAAGAGGTTGTTGAGGAGTTGGCAAGAAAAACATTAAAAAAAATTGCAGCAAACTATCAGGTATCCTATATTAGAAAATTCTCTGCAATATTATCACTTATATTTAAAAAAATATATGATGATCTGAATATGGTTGATGATGAATTAGAGTCATTAAAAGAGTTATCAAAGGAGTATACATTAGTATTAACACCTTGTCACAAAAGTCATATGGACTATCTTGTTTTATCTCATCTATTTTTTAAAAAGGGGATGATTCCTCCTCATATTGCTGCAGGAGATAATTTATCGTTTTTTCCAATGGGAACCCTTTTTAGAAGAAGTGGAGCATTTTTTATTAAAAGAACATTTAGACATGATCCATTCTATTCAGCAATATTTAAACAATATTTAACGCAACTAATAAATGACCGTTTTAGTATTGAATTTTTTATTGAGGGAACAAGAAGTCGAACAGGAAAACTTATGCCACCTAAAATAGGAATGCTATCGATGATAATTGACTATTTTAAGGTTGGAATAAATAAAAAAATAGCAATCGTTCCTGTTTCTGTTAATTATGAAAGAGTTATTGAGGAGAAATCCTATTTAAAAGAGTTGTCTGGAATGGATAAAGAGAAAGAGGGGGTTAACTCTATTATTGGTAGTAGAAAAGTTTTACAATCTAAATTTGGAAGAATATATATTAGATTTGGAGATCCTGTAAAACTTGATAAATATTGTGAAAATTCAGATAAAAGTAGCTCTATTACAAACAAAATTGCCTATGAACTACTTGATGATATAAACAGAAAAATGATTGTAACTGCCTCTGCCATATTAGGGACATCTCTATTAACTCTTCCTAAAACAGAGAAAGTTGAGTTTAGTGAACTATTAGGTAGGTTTTTATCAATTCATAAAATTCTATCTAATAGAAGAGATATTCCAATGTCAAATACTTTGTTAACACCTGTTTTAGCACTAGAGGAGGCAATTGAGTTTTTTATTGGAAATAATCATATCTCTATTTTAGATAAAGAGAGTGAGCTATATAGATTTACTCCGCAACAGAGAGCAGGAATTGAGTATTATAAAAATAATATAATTCATCATTTTATTAATGAGGCAATTGTAATATCTTCAATTAAACGATTTAGTGATTTTGAGGAGTCTAAAAAAGAGGCTATCTTTTTATCAGAGATATTTCAGGATGAGTTTATTATAAACCCAGAGTTGAACTATGAGGATAAATTTTATGAGGTTTTAGAGAGAATTAAAAATGAGTCTATAGTAAAACAGGAGGATGATAAATTATTTATTTCTGATGAGAATGCAGTTCTTAAAACACAATTTTATGATGCAATAATAAGAAATTTTTTTGAATCTTACTATTTCTGTTTTAAAGAGTTATCAACTCAAAAAGATGGTAAAATCTCATATAAAAACTTTTTGAAGCATCTTATTCAAAAAGGAAATCAAAGCAATAAAGAGATTCTATATCAAGAATCAATAAATAAAAATAAGTTTGAAAATGCACTTAAAACACTCTCTTCAAGAGATATTATAGAGTTTGTTTATGAGGGAAAAAATAAAGATTTAATATTAAAAAACAAAGAAAGACTTTTACAAAAAGTAAAAATATTAGAGTTTTATCTTTGTCTATAAAAACTATAGGTGTAGTTTATTGTTTCTGTTTTTTTAGAATCAACTGTTAAGCTCCATTCAATACTATTTTGAGAGTTAAGTCCCCAATATCCATAGTAGTTGTCTGTAAAAAGTTTTTCAAATTTCCAATCTTTATCACTTTTTTTAAGATTTCCAATAATAAATCTTTTTAGTGAAAGAGATATAGACTCTTTTTTATGGTTTTGAATAGTTAAAACAGATTTAACCTCAACTAAATCATACCAACTACCATTTTTTAAAGTGGCTTTTTTTGAATCGATACTCTCCTCAATATCTTTTTGAGTTACAATTATATCTGGAGCAACAGATATTTTTAAAAAACTATTTTTTCCTGCAGATGTGTAATAAAGCATATCTTGACTTATTGGAACTCCACCATTTTTTATGACAAGTGCACTTCCTGTTGTCCAAGGCATATTGCTTAAATTTGATAATTTAATAGAGTGCCAAACCTCTATACCTTTATTAGTTTGATTGTTATAACGATTTTGATATACCTCATTGGATGGTAGATTAGATTCATAAATATGTTCAAAAGGTACATCCTGTTGAATCACATTTAACATAACTCTTTCACCCTTTTTTAAGGATATATTTTTTAAAGTATAGAAATACATATCCCCTTCATTGCTTCCAATAAAAGTTGTATCTGTAGTTGTTGTATCAGCTTCTGAATAATCATTATTCATCGATTGAGACATTATAGCATTCGAGAAATTCTCTCTTCTTAAATTTCTTGAGTAGTTATAGTTTTGATAACTATTTTGCCCAGATAGTTCTGATAAAAATTTCTCAAGAGTCTGATTTTGAACAAAAGGAGATGTGACATTATTATATTTAAAATTTGGTGCACCAATCATAAAGTTAAAGTCTGAGTTTTCAATATTCTCTGAATCATTAACAACCATTGCCTCCATTTTTAGTTTTGCAAGCTGTTTTTTAGGCGAAATTTTACCAACAAGAGAGTCATCACTATCAATTTCAATAATATAGTTAGGAATCCAAGTGAGATTTTTAGTGAGATATTTTAGTGTGAATTTTTGTTCCCCTTTTGTTTTAAAAAAAACTCTTAAAACACTCTCTTCAATATTAGATATCTTTTCAAAACCACCCTTTTTAGATGTTGTTAAAGTGTATATCTCTGATATTGGTAGTGTATGATAACCATTATCACTCTCTAAAGTAATCCATTGATCAAAAACAGATAAAAGTTTGCCAGAAAATTTTTCACCTTTATTTAAAACAATATCTATTTTACTACCAACTTGCATCTCTAGGAACTCTTTTTGATTTGTAATAGGTGTTTTCAAATCTTTGTTTCTTTTAATTGATGCAAATGATTCTAAACTATTTCCTCCCATAAAAAGTGTTCCAAATATTGCATTAGGGGTCTCTTCTAAATCATAAAATCCCTCTTTAGCATCAACTTTAAAATCTTTTGTTATAAAAGATGTACCATTTTTATAAAGATGAATCACTTTTTCACTCCCAAAAACTGTTAATGATGATAGAATTAAAATAAGAAACACTCTCATATCTCTCCTCAGATTAAATTAATACACAAGTATAATATAATAGTGTGTGATATTCAATTAAAAGTTAATATTTTCAAATAAATATAATAAAATAGTAAGCAAAATCCTAATTTTATTTACTAAAAATTAAGAAAAAGGGGGAAAAAAGAAAAATATCTTTTTGTTTTTTCAATTTTTTAAATTTTATGTTATAGTTCTTTTATTTTTTTGGATTTTAAAATGGAAAAAGGATTAAATCTATATATAAAAATATCAACTATATTGTTATTTATAGCATCCATGGTAGTTTTATATGCAGTTAAAGTGATAGAGGATCTTCATATTTGGTATCGATTATTAAATGTTGAAGGGATTATTATAGGTGCTTTTGTTGTATCTCTTATTCAATTAATCTCATTAATAAAAAAGAAAAAACTATATAGTGAGACTCTTCTTATATTAGGAATTGCTCTTTTAACACTATTTTTAATAAATAAAAATTTAATATTAAGTGAACCAACAAAAGTGGATATTAAATATATATTTCTAAAATTCTCTATTTTAGGTGCAATATTTTACTCTCTTCCACTTTATTTGAATAATAATAAGAAACTAGATATTTTATATAAGTTATTGGGAGGATTCTCAAAAATATTTATTTTATCCTATATTTTTACTACAAAATTTAAAATATCTATTTTTGGCTTCATTATAACTTTTATTTTTCTACTTTTTATGTTTTTTCTTGTATTTGGAAAAGATAAAAAATAGATATCTTTTTATATTTCAGGTTTGCTATGTTTTATATATTAATATTACTATCTTTTATTCACTCAAAACATGAAAATATGGATTGTATTAGCTGTCATAATTTTGAAAATCCAACTCCTAAAATAGAGACAATAGATAAAAACTGTTTAAAATGCCATACAGAAAAGATAAATTTAACTATTCCAAATAAAATAGAGTACTCCACAAAGTTTAAACATAATACCCATCAATTTCTAAATTGCCTTGATTGTCATAAAAAAGAGAGTAATTTAGAGACATTAGGTATGAAAAAATGCGTTGGTTGTCATAAAAAAGATGAGTGTTCAACTTGCCACTACTATCAAAATGGATATTTTAATAGTTCTGTTGCAGGAAAAATTTTTATACCAAAAAATCATAAAAAAAACGATTTTAATATAAAACATACAGTTTCAAATGAGAAAGAGTGTCTTCAATGTCACTCAAAAATGGAGTGTATATCATGTCATAATGCAAAAAAAAGGGGAAACTCATTTCATCCAGCAGATTATATATCTTTTCATAAATATGAAAAAAACTTTACTAATTGTAATAGTTGCCATAAAAATGGAGAGAGTTGTAACTCTTGCCATCAAAAAAGTGGTTTAGATTTTAATCAAAAATATAGCACCTCTTTTAAGAAAAATTTTAATATTCATCCAGATGGATTTAAAGATAATCATAAAAAAGAGGCTCAAAAAGATATTCAAAAATGTTTAACCTGTCATACAGAAAGCAGTTGTTTAAGTTGTCATAAAGCTATTAATCCCCATGTAAAAGGGAAAAATCCCTGTAGAAATTTAGAGGCAACAAAAAAATCATGTATAAAATGCCATACAGATGGTAGTAGTAGATGTAATAGGTAATTGGGTTGATAAAAAATGAAAAATATAATAAAATTTATTAAAAATTTTATCCTTTTTTTTACTAAACATAGAAAAAAAAAGAGGGTAAAAAATATATTAGTGACTAAAAACCAAAAAATAGATGATGAACTGATTGATAAGCCAAGCTCAATAAGAGGACGTTTTCCAAGGGGGGAATATGAAGATAATACCAGAGATTGATGAAAAAAAAGGGTTCTATCCAACATTGAAAGAGTATAAAAAACTATTTTTAACAACATTATCTGTTGGAGTTGGTCTAACATCAGCCTCAATATTGACAGGATGTACAAATAATAAGGCTTTAAATGGTGAAGTTGCACCAGTATATCAAAATAGCGAGAAAACAACCCAAGAGAATCAAGAAAATAAAACTAACTCTAATAAAAATAGTAATGAAAACTCCAAAGAGATTGAAAAAGGGGAGATTAGAGGAAAAATTAAAACAGATGTTAAGGTTATAAGAGGTGAAAATTGTGATAATTCAGAAAAATCGGAAAAAGTAGAGGTTCCTCAAAAAGAGAATATTGATAAAACAGAGATATTAATGGGAGACATTGCCCCTATTTATCCAGAAGATAAAGAGTAGTAATAGCAATCCTATATAATTGATTAGTCATAAATTAATCAAAATTTGCATTACTAAGGATTCATTAAAAAAATAAATAAATAGTGGGTTTTAATCCACTTAAAGTGCAATAAATTTTATATAAATGGTAAAACATGAATTTCACACTTAGTTTAACACATAATTGTAATTTATCCTGTAGCTACTGTTATGCTGGAGAGAAAAAACAGATATCAATCTCGAAAGAGGTAATAGATAAAGCTATAGATTTTCTTTTTGAACAGAGTTTTAATAAGCTTGAGTTTGGATTTTTTGGAGGAGAACCTCTTTTAGAGTGGGAACTTCTTAAATATTCAACAGAAAGAATAAAAACAATTGCTGGAAAAAAAGGAATAAAAACAAAGCAGACTATTACAACAAATGGAACTCTTTTAACTCCTGAAAAAGTTGAATGGTTAAAAAAAGAGAGATTCTATATGGTGATATCTCTTGATGGAGATAGAGAGATGAATGATTGCCATAGAGTTTTTAATAATGGAATTGGAGCTTTTGATTCAATTATAGACTCTTTAAAAATGCTTCAAAAAGAGTATAAACATGGAGAATATGCTATAAATATGGTTTTAACTCCACAAAATATAAAATATTTTTCAAAATCAATTATTGAGTTATATAATAAATACTCTATTCAAGATTTTAATATTGCAGTAGATTTTAGCTCAGATTGGGATGATTATACAGATATTTGGGAAAGTGAGTTTGAAAAAGTTGGAGATATATATTTAAACTATTTTAGAGAGGGTAAAAATATTGATATAAGCTTTCTTGAAGATAAAATAAAAACAGGAATAAGTGGTGGTTATGATAGGTGTAATATGTGCTCTTTTGGTGCTAATGAGATTATTGTTGCACCATCAGGAAATATATATCCTTGTGAAAGAGTTATATCTGATGATTTAGACCAAAATATGATTATTGGTAATGTTTTTAGTGGTTTTGATATTAAAAAAAGGAGTTTTCTTTTGAATAAACGTGGAAACTCAAATGAGGAGTGTAAAAGTTGTAAGCTTCAGCCACGCTGTATAAATTTTTGTGGTTGTACAAACTATATGATGACGAAATCAATTGATTTAACATCTGGAACACTCTGCTATAATGAAAAATTATCTATAAAAATTGCAGATAAAGTTGCATCAACCCTTTTTAAGGAGGAGAATTCTCTATTCTTAAAAAAATTTTATCATATCTAATTTCAAAAATAAAAAATCAATGGATTTTAAATTGAAAATACTATAGAATCACTAAATTCTTTATTATAAAGAATTTATTAAAAATCTATGTGAGAGGATTAATTAATGTTGTTAACATTTAACTGTATAGCAAAAGTAAACTATACAATGAGAGATGATAATGGAGATATTTTAGAAAATAAAAAAAATGTTGAACTCTTTTTTGGAATAGATAATGTACTCTCTGAAACACTATCCCATATTGAAAACATGAAAATAGGGGAGGTTCGCTCTTTTATTTTACAAAAAAATGATGCTTTTGGAGATGTTAATAGTGAATTAATTGTATCTATACCTAAAAAACATATTGATAATTTTGACTTTTATGAAATTGGAACATATCTTTCAGTTGGAGAGGATGATTTCTATGATAATCTATCAGGTATTGTCATTGCAAAAGATTCAGAATCTCTAACAGTAGATTTTAATCATCCTTTTGCAGGAAAAACAATCTATTACACCATTGAGCTTTTATCTATTAGAAAAGCTACTGATTTTGAAATGGAAAATAGAATCAGTTTAAAAAATAGATCATAATCTTTTATTAAAGGATTTAAAAATATGAACGAAATAAATAGATCTTATAGTAAAATAATACTAAAACTTGCAACACCTGTCATGATTGCAATGCTTGCTCAAATGTTTGTTAATCAGATAGACTCTATTATGGTTGGACATCTACCTACTGAAGTTGCAACACCTGGTCAAGCAGGAATTGGAGTCTCTTTAAAATTTCTGTGGATTATTGGGGGATTCTTATCAGCCCTTGGAGTTGGAACATTAGCCTTAGTTGCACGACGATATGGAGAGGAGGATTTTGAGGGAGTCTCTAAAACAGTAACAAATTCACTCTTTATATCGACAATTACATCCCTAATTCTATCATTAATAGCAATATATTTTTCTCATAATTTAATATCTCTTATTAGCTCAAATAGTGGTGTTTTAGAGTATGGTGTTCCATATCTTCAAATAAGATTTACAGGTGTTTTATCAATGGTTTTAACTGCTGTTTACAAAAGCTATTTTGATGGATTGAAAAAAACACATGTTCATATGGTTGCCTCAATTGTAATGAATATTGCTAATATTTTTGTAAATTGGCTTCTTATATTTGGGAATTGGGGTTTTCCTAAAATGGGTGTTAATGGTGCTGCATTAGCATCTGCAATATGTACCTATATAGGGCTTGGAATAATGATTTTTTACTCATTTAAACCTGAATTTTATAAACATTTTAAAATATATAATTTTAAAAACATTAATAAAAAGCTACTATTACCTATAGTAAAACTCTCTATTCCTGCGGGAGTTACAACTGTTGTTTTAGTAACAGGATTTTTGCTATTTGATAAAATTGTTGCTGCATTAGACCCAAATAATGGAGTTCCATATAATTTTACAGTGAATCAACTTATCACTAATGTGGTTCTTCTACTTGCAATGATAGGTTTGTCTTTTGGTACTGTTACTGCAACTCTTGTTGGAAATAGTATGGGAGAGAAAAATTTTATAGATGCCTCAAAATATGGTTGGGTATCATCAAAAATAGGTGCATTGTTTATGGGAATTGTTGGATTGGTAATGATTTTTGCACCATCATTTTTAATATCTCTCTATAATTCAGATCCAGAACTAGTTGTTGTTGGAGGTAACTCTTTTAGAGTTATGGGGTTTGTTACTCCACTTATAGCTGTTGGAATGATACTATCTCAAGCAAATTTTGGTGCTGGAAATACTAAATTTGTTATGATTGTAGAGATGACTCTTCATTTTGGATTTCTTGTTCCTGTATCCTATTTAATGACATCTATTTTTAAATTAGGAATAACAGGTGCTTGGATAACAGCAGCAGTATATATAATTTTATTATCCTCAACAATGATGTTTACATTTTATAGGGGAAAATGGAAAAACATTCAAATATAACTAATAAAAAATCAAATAAATCAAATAAATCTAAAGAAAAAAATGGTGTTTTTGAGAAGAATACTAACAATATTAATAAAAAATCTGATTTTTTAGATAAAAAAAACAGTTCTATTGATACAAATAGTGTTGAATTAAGTAAAGAAAAAGAGTTGTCAGAAAATCTACCCTTAGAAAAAAATAGAAACAGAGCTTCATCAGAAAAATACTCTAAACTAAAACAGAAACTATATAAAATCATATTCGAGTCAGATACAGTAGGTGGAAAACTATTTGATATTCTATTAATTGTTGCAATTATAATAAGTGTTATTGTAGCATTTTTCGATAGTTTTGATGATGCTTCTCCAATACTCTATTTTTTTGAGTGGTTTTTTACAACTCTTTTTACAATTGAGTATTTTGCAAGAGTTTGGATTGTTAAAAAGCCATCAAAATATATTTTCTCCTTTTTTGGAATTATTGATTTTCTCTCAATTCTTCCTGCATATCTATCAATATTTATTACTGGAACTCACTATTTGATTGTTGTAAGAGTTTTAAGAATACTACGAGTTTTTAGAATATTTAAACTTGCAAGATATCTTCAAGAGGCAAATATAATAGTAAAAGCTCTTAAACATAGTTTTCCAAAAATAGTTGTTTTTATGACAGCAGTAGCATCGCTTATAGTTGTAATGGGATCAATAATGTATATTGTTGAGGGACCAGAGAATGGTTTTACAAGTATTACTAAATCAATATATTGGGCAATTGTAACAATAACAACTGTTGGGTATGGAGATATCGCACCTAAAACTCCTATTGGTCAAGCAATTTCATCATTAGTAATGATTGTAGGTTACTCAATTATTGCAATTCCAACAGGTATTGTCTCTGCAGAGTTTATTCAATCCTCAATTCAAAAACAAACAAACAAAGTGTGTCGATCCTGTAGTAAAGAGGGACATGATATTGATGCTGAGTATTGTAAATATTGTGGTTATAAATTATAATGATATTTTTGATAGATTATTATTTTAGAAGCTCACTTGGGATATCAGACTCTTTTGTTTCTGAACGTATCTCTATTTTTATTCCATTGAAAAGAATATCAATATTTTCACCAAGAGTTAAATATCTTTTTAAAGCTGTATTTTTCAATAATTTCATATAGTTTGAGGAGAGATATTTCACAGTTACTGTTTTTTTAGCTTTTACATTAACTGATGCTGTATCAATCCAAACTCCATTAGAAAGAACAAATGTTTTTGCTCCAATTGTTTTTTGAGATGATTTAGTATCAATAGTAGTTGAACCTTTCATATCTTTTATTTTTTTAGAAACTCCAACTGATTTAGAACCAGTTTCACCATAAAAACCCTCTCCATCAGCTAAACTCTCCTCTTCATTAAATGCTGAACCTCCTACAGAATCCATTTTTGGAGAGGCTGAACCAACAGATTTTTCGGAATCTCCTCTTAATATTAAGGACTTTGTTCTAGCTTGATCCCTTTTAATCATACTTTGATCCTCATTCTCTAAAAATACAGGATCTGGATCTCTTCTTGTTTGCTCCGAATTTTTTTCAACAACAAGATAAGATGTGTATGGTGTTACTATATTAAATTTTGTTGCAATTTTAATAACCTCATCAACAAGCTCTTTATTTTCACCATTTAAACGAATCTCATCTAATAAAAATCCTGTTTT
>JAFGXH010000351.1 GCA_016936735.1 bacterium | reverse complement strand
TTCTGTTAGAATAAAAAGTTAAGCAAAGTATTTCAGAACTCTTTTAAATAAGAATATATTAATGAACTGTGGATTTGATAATTGAAAAGATTTGTTACCCAAAACCATATCTACTTAACGCATCTGATATATTCAGGGTCAAATTTTCTCCAGCTTCCTATAGATGCTTTATTAAAATCTATATAGTATGCTGGTCCATTTGAATCTGTTGGATCATCAGAAGATGACCAAAATGTTCCAGTATCACCAAAAACACTATATTTTCCTGTTGTATCATTTGTACAACCCATTAAACATGTATAATCAAGGCAATTTTGCTCTAAACAGTTATCAGAAAGAGTACAACTTCCTCCTGTTTGAGTAGCAGAGCAGGTTTTTACAAGAGTTCTTAGCTCACTAATTGTTGGTAATCTTCCACCTATAGATTCGCAATAAACAATAGCATCCTCTTGTCCCATTTTATCCTCTAATTGGTTTGTCCATTTAAGTTCTCCATTTGTAAGGCAGAATTTATCAGATTCAGGGCAAATAGTCTCTCTTGCTTCACATGTTGTAACATCCCATTCAGAACAGCTTGAGTTACAAAAAGCTACTCCTCCTGAGTAATAAGAGGATATCTCTTGACAACTTATAGAGTTTCCATCACAAAATTCACCTAAATCAATAGTACCATTATTACAGTTTGAACCAGAACCAGATAGACTAAATGCAAAAAACTGATAATCATTATAATCAGAGTAGTTTTCTAATGCCTCTCCATTGTGTTTAAAGTAAAAAACTTCAAGTTTATGATTTCCAAATTTTCGTGTATTAAGGTCATGATGGTCACATAAATCACCTATACCATCTCCATCCTCATCCTCTTGTCTAGAATTACTATGAAAAGAGCAGTTATCAATACCACTACAGCTTTTACCAATACAATCTTGTGGGGAGAATGCAAAATTATCAAAACTTTCGCACCAGCCATCATTATCACTATCACAATCACATACATCTCCAACTCCATTTCCATCAAAATCTAATTGAAGTCTATTTGATGTATTGGGGCAGTTATCAGGTCCTGCTATACAAACTCCATCAACATCAGAATCGGCATCACAAATTCCATCACCATCAGAGTCCCATTGAGAGGGGCTTTTTAAAGGAGATTCAAATAGATAATTTTTGTTGTTAGTTACAGATTTTTTTGAATCTTTTGTTTTAGAGCTACTGTTGTTATCATATTTAACTTTTTTTGATGAGGTAGATAAGTCTAAAATTCCACCAATATTTTTTATATCTATTTGAGAATCATCTCTAAACTCTACCTCTCCTGTATTAGTAAGAAAAACATACCAAGCTCGATTTGCACCAGAAGTTTCTCCTACCTCTTTATATTGATGATATCCACCTAATAGAATCCCTTTTCTATCTGCTCGTTCTGCAAGAGAAAAAATAGAGTTTTTTCCTAAGAAATCACCATCTTCTGTATTAAAAATTTTTCCCCAAGCAAAATTTCCATCTGAATCAAATTTAACAATAAATGAGGATTGATCCATATCTTCACCATGTTGCATCTCTTTGTATTCTAAATATTTTCCAGATATAATAAACCCACCATCAGAAAGTGTTGCCATATTCTCAAATGTAAATCCAACACCATTATCTTTTTTATCATAATAAATCTCATCACAACTAAATATTGCTTGATATGTTGTGTCTTCAAAATTATTAAGATATAAACAGAGATTATTTCTCCAAACAACAGAATTATTTGAATCAAGTTTTGATATCCAATGGGTATACTTAAGCTCACTAAGTGCATACTCTCCAGCAATTACCTTTGTGCCATCCTCCATTTTTTCCATAACTTTAGCTATTGCAACAAACTCTTTTCTTTCATCACTATAATCATGATCATTAAAAACATCTTCATAATCTAAATTTAGGCTTTCATCATCTCCAGAGTTTTCAGAAACAGATAACCCAATAGTATCAACAGAACCCACTTTTACAAGTTCCCAAGGGGTGTCTGAATATGAAACAACAATAGTAGGTCCAGAGGATATAGATTTAATTGATAATATTTTCCAATACTCTGGATCTATCTCAAATCCCCACTCATCATCACTACTATAATAGTAAACCCTTTCTAATCTTGTATTTTCACCAGAATCATCAAAAAATAGAACCGCTTGACCAGTATTTGCAGCATAAGGATAGATTTTTGAACTATTTTTAACTATTTTTTGAGGCCAAAAACCATCTAAACCAATAGTCCAATCGGGATTTTTTCTATCTTTTACCTCATCTATCTGTTTTGCCCAAACTATTTTTCCTGTATTTTTATCAACTTTTGCAAAACTTGGACTAAAACCAACTGTAATTAATGAATCTCCTGTATCAAGAACATCCAATATTGTATTAAATGGATTACAATCTATCTCATTAATTCTATCTTCACAAAAAATAAACCCCTCAATAGATGATAAAACATTGCCATTTTTATCAAGTTTCACAAGAAAATGATTTATGTGAGCTTTCATAAGAGCTAAAGATGTTCCATCTGGTTGAGGCATAATTTTTATTATATTTAATGGATAAAACATTCCAAAAAGAGAATCTTCATCTTTTATAAAATAGATATTACTATGACCTTTCACTATCTGCTCATTAGGGTTATAAGAGCCTTTTGCTTGTGCTATTGTTGTTGATAACTCAGCAAACTCTGTTTTATAATCTGGTAACAAAGCTCCTCCAACCTCAAAGCTACCAAAAATTCCAACATCTATTTTCCACCAAGGATTGCGGTTTAAATCTATATCACCTCTTAAAAAGATATTTACACCAACTGATAGATTTGCAGCTCCATTAATTTTACCAATTACCTCGTTTCCATTAACTTTAGAATCTGATTTATACTCATATAAACCAATAGAGGCATCTGCTGTTAAATAGGAGCGTAAATTCCCCGTAAAATTAAAAAATGGGTCACTCCACTCCGATTTACTATTTAACCCAGCATCTAATCCAGCACTCCATGTTCCTTCATTATCAATACCAATAAAATCAAGAACCTCTCCAACTAAATTTGTTTCAAAATTAGCAGAAACATAGGCTTCACTTCTATGAGATGCACTAAAAAAGAGTTCTCCTGTTATCTCTCCATCAAAATTTAGATATAAAGCAATCTCTGGGCATAAAACAATAGGAACTCCTCCTATTGTAAAAACTATTGGAGAAAATTTATATGTTGCCAATAAGATAGGGTCTGCTTTAAATTCATTATTATAGTTTCCAACTAAAGATACAGATGCTGTTGCATTTACACTAAGTCCAAAAGAGAGTTTTTCTATAATTCCCCATCCAAAATCTATAGAGAAATCTATTTTTGGAGCAATTCCAACATGTCCATTTAGGGTAACTTTATTATCACCTGAACCTAAATTTATTGTAAATGTATGAACAAATTGAGGCAAATAGCTATCTCCTACACTATTTTTTCCTTCAATTAGATTTTGTTCATCATAAAATATCTCCATCTCAAGAATATCTTCCGATTTTAGCTCAATTGATTCATTTAAACTACCCTCAATAATCGCAGCATTAATATTAACATACTCTGTTTTAATAATAAGATTATCTCCTAATTCTGTTATTGATGATATTTTTTTGAAAAAACCGGTTGGAAATTTTTCAGTAACTCCAATAGCAACTATATCACCCTCTATTAAAGAGCTAATTTTAGAGCTATTTTTTTTCAAAATAAGTTCACTATTCTCATTACTAAATGAGATAAAAGCAGAATCAATCTCATTTTTATCAAAAACCTTAGTGTTTTCTGATATTTTAATATCACTTTTTTCAGTAGTTGGCTCTTTCTCAGAGCCACAACCCCAAATAATATTTACAAGTAATAAAATTATAAAAATAGGAAACCTTTTCATTTTAACCCCTTTTTTTTTAATAGTTAACAAACTCGCTTCCACTCCCTTAGACTTTTAAAACTCTATTTTATTCAAAAAATAATATATAAAAAGAGGCTTTTATAACATATTTTGAGTTATTTTATCTATAAAAAGAGTATCTTTTATAAAATTTGGAATATAAAATATATTATAGTGTTGTATTTTATATCGCTTACGATATAATTTAATAGATATTTCATGGAGGGTTTATGAATAAAGAGAGTTTTTATGATTTTACTGCTAAATCTCTTCAGGGAGAAGATATCTCAATGAGTAGTTTTAGAGAGAAATTTGTTCTTGTTGTTAATACAGCAAGCAAATGTGGTTTAACTCCACAATATGAGGGATTAGAGTCTTTATATCAAAAATATAAAGATAAAGATTTAATAATTCTTGGTTTTCCTTGTAATCAATTTGCAAATCAGGAACCAGGAGATGAAAAATCAATCTCAGAGGTTTGCTTAATAAATTATGGAGTATCTTTCCCAATGTTTTCAAAAATAGATGTAAATGGAGAGTCTGCTCATCCTTTATATAAATTTTTAAAAAAAGAGATTGGTGGTGTTTTGGGTAGCTCAATCAAATGGAATTTTACAAAATTTCTTATTAATAAAAATGGGGATGTTATAGAGAGATTTTCTCCAATCACAAAACCAGAGAAAATAGATAAATATCTTTCAAAATTAATTAAATAGTTGTATCAATTTATACAATAAATCAAATTGTTTATATTTTTAATAAAATAGAGTTGCTAATATCTATTTTTTCTAATATAAATAGATGTATAGGTTTATTATATAAGGTGATGTTATGAGGATTGATATTGAAGATTATAACCCAGAGTGGAAAAACAGTTTTAGTAATATTCAAAAAGAGTTAAACACTATTTTAAAATCTTTTAATACTAAAATAGAGCATATTGGTAGTACATCTATTGAGGGATTATCTGCAAAACCAATTATTGATATCTTAATAGGAATAGAGTTTGAATCTGATTTAGATGGTGTTGTTGAACATTTACTTGATAATGGATATATATATTATCAAAATTATAATTTGATTATGCCATATAGAAGATTCTTTGTTAAATTAAAAAATACTTTATCTTATGGCTCAATAAAAAATATTATTACCAATGATGATGATGTTATGCTTCCATTAAAATCACATAGAAATAGATTAGCACATATTCATATTCTTCAATATAACTCAAAACATTGGATTAGACATATTGCTTTCCGAGATTATCTATCTTCATACCCTCAAATAAAAGAGGAGTATCAAAAGTTAAAAGAGAATCTTTCAAAAAAAGAGTGGATAGATGGAGATGATTATAATAGTGCAAAAGAGCCTTTTATAAAACAAAAGGAGTATGAGGCAATTAAGTGGTTTTTACAGCACTAACTGAAATAAAAAATAAAATTTAAATAGATAATACTATTTTTATTTTCAATTAAATTAATAAAAACAGAGAAAATAATTAGAATATGTTTAGATTACTTTCATAAAAATTCAAAATAGAATAAAATAGAGTTTAATTTGATAAAAAATAGAATTTTTATTGCATTTATAGTGAAAATCATATTAAAACTATAGTGTCTATTTAATGAAGAGGATTTATGAGTGATTTAGAAAATGTTATTAATAATAAGTCAAATAGCTCTGATTTAACTCAAAATGTTTCATCTGAAAATATTTTAACAACAGAAAACAGTCAAAACCCACAGGAGAGTTCAAATCAGAAAAAAGATTTTATTGATGAGTTAAAAAATATTGTTCAAAATATTGAACAGATTAGTGAGCTTAAATCAAGTTTTCAAAAACTTGAACAGATTGGTGAGTTTAAATCCAATTTTCAAAAATTAGAGGATGGAGTAGATAAACTGTTAGGAGCATTTGAAAGCAAAATAAAATATGATCAACATAAAGAGACTATTATTGATAGACTTCATAGTGAGCTTCAACAGTTTAAATCAGATTTCTATAGAAAACTACTTCAACCAATTATTCTTGATTTAATATTTTTTGCGGACCAACTTGATAAAAATATTCCGTTTCTTAAAGATAAATCAGCAGAGGAGATATTTAAATATCTTTCCGATATTCCATCTGAAATACGAGATATTCTTTATAGACAAGGTGTAGAATCCTATCAGATTGAATCAGATATTTTTAACCCCACCCAACAAAAAATTGCAAAAACAGAGATAACAAATGACTCAACTTTAGATAAAAAAATCTCTCAACGGAGAAGTTTTGGCTATAACTGGGAGGGAAGAACTATAAAACCTGAAACTGTTGATATTTTCGTTTATAAAGAGTAAAATATTTTAGCATTTTTGTATTTTAAAAGGCTATTAATATAATTTTTTATAGCTTTTTTTCTATCTATTTGTATTAACTTTATTCTTATATATTTTTGTGGAGGTTTTTTTATGAGTGAACTTAAAAAAGTTTTTGGTATTGACCTTGGAACTACCTACTCCTGTATATCTTATGTTGATGAGTTTGGAAAAGCTGTTGTCGTTCCAAATCAAGAGAATGATAGAGTTACCCCTTCTGTAGTATTTTTTGATGGAAGCAATATTATTGTTGGAAATGTTGCAAAAGAGAACTCAAAAATATATCCAAATGATGTTGTTAGCTTTGTTAAAAGAGCTATGGGTGATGAGTTTTTTATTTTCTCTCATCAAGGAAAAGATTATAAACCAGAGGAGATTTCAAGTTTTATACTTAGAAAACTTGTCAATGATGCAGAGATTTACTTAAATGAAAAAATTACAGATGTTGTTATTACCTGTCCTGCATATTTTGGTATTAATGAGAGAGAGGCAACAAGAAATGCTGGTGTTATTGCTGGTCTTAATGTTAGACAAATTATAAACGAACCAACAGCTGCTGCAATATCTTATGGAATGGAGAGAGATGATAGTAAAGTTGTTCTTGTTTATGACCTTGGTGGTGGTACATTTGATATCACAATGATTGATGTTCGTCCTGAATCTATTCAGGTTATTGGAACAGGTGGAGATCATAATCTTGGTGGAAAAGATTGGGATGATGCAGTTGTTCGGTATCTTGTTAGCCAATTTCAGGAGCAAACTGGAATTATGGAGGATATTCTTGATGACCCTGATACAGCTCAAGAGCTTCTTTTACAGGCTGAAAAAGCAAAAATAACACTTTCTCAACGAGATAAAGCACCTGTTTCTGTTAACTATAGTGGACATAGAGCTAAAGTGGAGTTAACAAGAGAGAAATTAGAGGAGATTACTAAAAATCTACTTGAAAGAACAATCACTTTAACAAAAGATATGTTAGAGGAGGCTAAGAAAAAAGGGTATAGCTCTTTTGATGAGATTCTTCTTGTTGGTGGTTCATCAAGAATGCCTCAAGTTATGTTGGCTATAAAATCTGCATTTCCTCAAATAGAGCCAAAACTTTTTGATCCAGATGAATCTGTTGCAAAAGGTGCTGCTATTTTTGGTTGGAAATTAACAATTGATGAGGAGCTTCAAAAACGTATTGCTGCTGATAGTGGTAAAAAAGTTGAAGAGGTATCTATGGATACTGTTTCTAAAGTTGAAATTGAAAAGGCTGCTCAAGATGTGGCAGATTCATTAGGGTTAACTTTAGGTGCAGTAAAAAAAGCAACAGTAAAAATTAAAAATGTTACATCAAAAAGCTTTGGAATAAAGGCTTTTAAGAATGATAAAGAGATTTTATTTAATCTTATATCTAAAAATGATGTTGTTCCTGTTAGTAAAACTCAACGTTTTGGAACAAGAGAGTTTAATCAGGAGAGTGTTGAGGTTAAAATTATGGAGAACGAATTAACTTCACAAATTATTGAGGATTTATCAATCTGTACTGAAATTGGAACAGCAGAGTTAACACTTCCTAAAAATCTACCTGAAGATTCTCCTATTGATGTAACATTTACACTTAATGAAGAGGGAAGATTAGATATTCGTGCTATTGAAAAAGTCGGGAATCGTGAAGTTCTTATCACAATATCAACTGGCTCTATTATGACAAAAGAGGAGGTTGAAGAGGCTAAATCAAGAGCAAAAGATATGGTAGTATCCTAATTTTTTACTTTTAGAAAAATAAAAAAGATTTAGTTTTATTTTTTTTATTTGTTAGTTTTTAAGTATTACTTTTTAATCTAGTAAATCTTTATAAAGATTTACTAGATTTTTAATATAGAGGAGATTTTATGAGTAAAAATAGTGCGTTAAGCTCAATTTTAGATGATTTTTGGTATGAACAACTCTCAGAGACTATTATGAAAAATAAGGATTGGGAGAGATATTTAGGTGAAAATAGAGAGTTAACTTTTCCAAAAAGAGAGCTAACTTTTGTTGCATTAAATGATATAAAACCAGAGGATGTAAAAGTTGTTGTTTTTGGACAGGATCCATATCCAAGAGAGGAGAGTGCTGTTGGACATGCTTTTTGGGATGGAAAAGTGAAATCTTGGAATGATGCCCTATCTCCATCTATTAGAAATATATTTAAATCTGTTCTTGTTTCTAAAAATCTAATCCAACCATCTGATAAAATAGCAAAAGTTAGAGAAGTTGTTAAAAAGAATGGAATTATGGGACCAGATAGATTTTTTCAAAACTCAATAGAGCAGGGTGTTTTATGGCTTAATGCATCTTTAACTTTTACATCAAAAGATTTAAAAGAGCTTGATAGACATTTAACATTTTGGAGACCAATTATAGAGAAAATAATAGAGACTTTATTAAATAAATCTGAATCTCTTGTTTTTATTTTTTGGGGTGGAAAAGCAAAAGTTTTTCAATCTTTTATAAATAAAACACCAAAAACAGCAAAAATTGAGTTTGTAGAAAACTGCCATCCAATGCTTGATACTTTTCAGGATAAAAATAGTTTTACAGATATAGAGGAGGCTCAGAAAAAACTTAATCAAAAAATCATCTCTTGGATTTAGGAGGAGACTTGCAATTAATAAAAGTTGCTGCTGGTGTTTTAAATCAGACTCCAATAGATTGGGATAACAATAAAAAAAATATTCTTGCCCTTGTAAAAGAGGCAAAAGAGCAAAATGTATCTATTCTTGTTCTTCCTGAACTATCAATAACAGGATATGGTTGTGAAGATGCCTTTTTATCAGAAGGGATTTTAGAGAGAGCTTTTCTAACACTTGAAGAAATAAAATCAGAATCTAAAGGGTTAATTCTATCTGTTGGATTACCAATACTTTATCAAAATGCCGTTTTTAATTGTGGAGCTCTTCTAGTAGATGGAGAGATTGCAGGATTTGTTGCAAAAAAACATCTTGCAGGAGATGGAATTCACTATGAACCACGTTGGTTTAAGGCTTGGCCACAAGGAGTATCATCTTTTTTAGAAAGAGATGGCAAAAAATATCCACTTGGAGATATAATTTTTAATTGTGGTGGTGTAAAAATTGGTTTTGAGATTTGTGAAGATGCTTGGGTTGCAGTTCGTCCAGGAAGTAGTCAGGCTTTGAAAGGGGTTGATCTTATTTTAAATCCAAGTGCTAGCCATTTTGCTTTTGGAAAAATAGATATAAGAAATAGATTCGTAATCGAGGGATCGAGAGCTTTTAATGTTGGGTATATTTATGCGAATCTTTTAGGAAATGAGGCTGGAAGAGCTATTTATGATGGTGGAGCATTAATCGCATCTGGAGGTTCATTAATTGCAGAGGGAAGAAGATTTTCATATAAAGATTCTCTTTTAACAACTGCTGTTATTGATATATCAAAAAATAGAATGAACCAGGCTAAAACTGCAAGTTATCGACCAATTCTTGAGAGTAGTGATAAAGGGGTTGTTTTTTCTGAATTCTACTTTCCTAAAATATCTCCAGAGAAATCAATTATTAAACCTGAAAAATGGGAAAAAAGTGAATATAGAAAAGAGGAGGAGTTTTCAAGAGCTGTCTCATTAGCCCTTTTTGATTACTTAAGAAAAAGTTATTCAAAAGGATTTGTTGTATCTTTGAGTGGTGGAGCAGACTCAACAGCTGTTTCTGTTTTAGTATATTTAATGGTACAATTTGCATATAATGAGCTTGGAGAGACTCTGTTTATTCAAAAATTATCACATATTTCAGAATTACAAAAAGCTCATTCTACTAAAGATTGGATGAAATATCTACTTATAACAGCCTATCAAGGAACAAGAAATAGCTCTTTTACAACACTAAATGCGGCTCAAAAAGTTGCAGAGGCAGTTAATGCTGAATTTTATAATCTAGATATTGATTCTTTAGTTGAGGGGTATAAAACAGTTGTTTCAAAAGCAATTGATAGAGAGTTAAGTTGGGATAAAGATGACATTACACTCCAAAATATTCAGGCAAGAGTAAGAGCTCCAGGAATATGGATGTTTGCAAATATAAGAAATGCTCTTTTATTGTCAACAAGTAATCGTTCAGAGGCTGCTGTTGGTTATGCAACAATGGATGGTGATACTGCTGGTGGATTAAGTCCAATTGCAGGAATTGATAAAGCATTTCTACGAAATTGGTTAAAGTGGATGGAAAAAATTGCTCCTGAGGAAATATCAGCAATTTCGGAACTCTCTTTTGTAAATGAACAACAACCAACAGCAGAGCTTAGGCCATCATCATATCATCAAACAGATGAGGATGATTTAATGCCATACCCTATTCTTGATCAAATAGAGAGATATGCCATAAGAGATAAACTAATGCCTCTTGATATTTTACCACTATTAAAAGAGAATTATCCCGATTTCTCTTTGCCTCAATTAGGAGTTTGGATAAAAAGATTTTTTACTTTATGGAGTAGAAATCAATGGAAAAGAGAGAGATATGCACCATCTTTTCATCTTGATGATGAGAATTTAGATCCTAAAACTTGGTGTAGATTTCCTATTATCTCTGGAGGTTTTAAAAAAGAGCTTTTTGAACTTGAAAATTATCTAAAAACATTTTCCTAATATCTTTACATAATAGAAAATAGATTCTTCTCTGTTTTTAAAAATATATAAACTATAATGATGTTAATAAAAGATTTAGAAAAGTCCAGGAACAGCAAATCCAGATGTGATTTTACTCATTTGCCCCTCTTTTTGAGTTTGAGCATCTTTAATGGCTTTATTTACAGCAGCAACAATAAGGTCATTAAGCATATCTTTATCCTCTTTTTGTGCATCTTCAGATATTTCGATATGTTTTAACTCTAAATTTCCATTTACAACCGCTTTAACCATACCATTTCCAGAATCTGCAGCAAACTCAAGCTCTGCAAACTCCTCTTTTAATTTTGATATTTTAACTTGCATTCTTTTTGCTTCACGAATTAAATTAGTTAAACCACCTTGAAAACTATTAATACCCATAAAATCCTCACAAATTAATTAGTTAAACCACAAATAATATTTATAAAATTAAAATTC
>JAFGXH010000350.1 GCA_016936735.1 bacterium | reverse complement strand
CTCTGTTAGCATCTTTTTTGTTCTATTTTTAGGAGCCTTTATGAGTAAACAGTTTAAAATAATATCAATAGTAATTATATCTATTATTGGAGTAATTTTTATCTATCTTTTTGTTTTTGATAAAAATAGTGATAAAACTCAAAATAGCAAACAAAATAGAGAGAAAACTAAGTTTAATCATAAAGAGTTTACTAATCAAGAGTTAGCAAATTTAGCTTTGAACCCAGATATTAAGAGTAAATCTACCCTCAAAAAAAATGATAACACAGATAATACAACAAAAGTTGAAAATAGTGACTCAAACAAAATTGAGAAAACAGAGATAAAGGCTTGGAACAAAAAAATAACAAAAAAAATTATAACACTTTTTACAGATTTTTCTCTTGTTGATATGCAGGCAGAACAGCTTGTTGAGATATTGGAGAGTGAGGGAATTAATGTAAAAAAAGAGAAAACTGGCAATCCTAAAACAGGAGAGAGATATGAGGTTATTGGTGAATCAAAAGCAGATGGTCTTGATGAGTTTTATGCCTCTTTTAATATCACAGAGGATGGAAAATCTGAATTTATAAGAGCATACTCAACAATGAGTCCTCATGAAGAGAGTTATAATGAGAATCTACCAATTTTAAAAGATAAAGCTCTTAATCAAACAATGAAAAAACTTAGTGCAAATATCGATTTAGATAACTCTCAACGCTGGGAGTTTGATAATGAGTGGAGTTTATGGATATATAAAGGTAAAAACCTGAATGTTGAAGAGTCTAAAAATCCTAAAGAGATGGTAAGAGTGGGTTTTGAACTAATAATGGAGTAAACAGAAAAATGCTATAACTTATTTAGGTAGTTTTCCTGTTATAATAATCTGTCTTGTATCTGGTCCCTCAAATCCTTGAGATTCTATATTAACAAAAACAGCAATATAGTTATTATGTGTATATACAGAGTTTACTGTATATGATAATGCTAATCCTCTTGATTTTGGGAGAGATGTATCTTTTTGAAGAGTAATTTTTTTTCCATTTGATTCTAAATATAGTGTAAAAATAACTGGTTGAATTTCAAAATCTGGATGTTTTTCACCAAAAGCACTCTCTTCAAGCACTAAATCATAGATTTTTCCATTTATTATAATTTGAAATCTCTCTTTTTCATTTTTATTTTCAGCTTTTTTCTTAATATTAACTTTTGATAATCTATTATCACTCTCCTCTTCTGATGAATCATCTTTTTTTAAAGAGTCCATAGCCACTTTTGTCCCAATATTATTTAAAACAATTTTTGCTTTTTTAATAGATGATGTTGCTACTGTTAAATTTTTTGTTTTTGCACTCTCCTCATTAGAGTTTTCATCCTCTAAAACAGTTTTTATTGGTTGAACAAAATAGTCATTTTTTTCCGATTTAACAATAAATATTTCAGAATAGGGAAATCCACTACCATCTTGAGTTCCATATCTTTGAAAAGCAATATTAGAACCATCTTTTGAGAATCCAATAATGTTAAATTTAGAACTATCTCCAGCCCAAACCAAAATTGGGAGAATAAAAAAAAGAATTTTAGACATAAATACTCCTAAAATTTGTTGTTAAAAATTAATAATTTTAAAAACTTGGTTAAAAACTTTAAAAACTATTCATTAATTGCAGATGTAATCTGTTTTATAAATTGTGGTAAGATAATATTTGTTAGCATTCCTTGCTGAATTTTTGTGAAATCAGTAAGCATTCCATACATAAATTCAGACCCTTTAATATGGCCAACAAAAACAGCCTTTCCATCCTCTAACATTAGAGTATAGTAGCTTAAATTTGTTGGAAAGTTTGCCCCCTCCAAACTTTTAATAAGTTGTGAGAAAATTCTATTAAATAGGGCACAAGCTTGTGGATTTGTATTAAAACCAGCAATTGCCATACTATCTTGGCGTCCAAAAATATCCATTGCAACAATACCATCTCCACCATTTTTTTTCACATCATCAATTGCTTTTTGAATAGCAGACACATTCATAAAACCTCCTAAAAATAACACAAATTAAACTCAATTAGAGAAATCTTTTATAAAATAAAAATACTATTGTTTGACATATAAAATATTTTTTTATTCAAAATATTTTTGAATAAACATCCTCTACAAAATTGGGAATAGCAATATTTAATAAAAATCCAGTTGTTGTTTTTGAGATATCAACAAGCATTCCATACATATATAAAGAGTCATCTATTTTACCTACAATAACAGAGTTATTTTCATCTAAAACAGAGTTAATCTGTTTTAATGATGTGTTAAAAATATTTTTAATCTCCTCATTTAACTCATTAAATAGATTATTAAATAGATAACAGGCATTATGATTTGTATTAATTCCAGTTATTGGAATTCCCTCCTCTTTAGAAAAAACATCCATTGCTACTATTGCATTTGTTGTTGCTTTTTGAAACTTAGATATTGCAGTTTGAATAATTGGAAATTTTGGTGAAAATTTTTTTAAAAAGAATAGAGCCATTTTATGAGATCTATTTGATATATCACTAATTTCATCTTTTTTTAAAGTTGAAGATATATCATGTTTTTTATGCCATAAAATAGAACCATTTGAAAATATCTGTGTTTGAATAAAAGGATCTCCATGTCTTGAACAGTACTCTGTTTGAATATGATAAATACTATCAAATATTTTAACATTATGATTTAATAAATTCATCTCATACCACTAAAAATAGTATGATATTTTATTTCTTATTCATTTAATTTGTCAAGATTAATTCAAAAAATATACATATTTTATAGATTAAAGATTAAAAAAACAGAAATAGTTATCTATTCACAAACACCAGCATAAATATTTGTTTGACTTTCAAGATCTGAAACAACTGCAGCATTCATATTACATCTATTTTGAGAAAATCCTTCACATTGTGTGTTTGAAGAGCAGGCAACCGTACATCTATTTTGTGTTGGATGACAGATATGAGTTTGACATTCAGAATCTTCACTACAACTCTCTCCAATATTTTTTCCTGTTTTTTTTGCAACACATAAATACTCAATGTCACTACTTTGAGTCACTTTTTTAGGTGTATTATAGATACATACTTCATTATTTTGACATGGATTGATTGAGTTACTACATATACTCATTGAACCAGTAAAAGGTTTACAAGAACCAGCATATAGTGTTGCATTTGTAATAACCGATTGATATATAGAGCTTTTTCTTACCTCTGCTTTTGAGCAGATACTATTTGTTCCACATGTAGCTGTTGATTCACAATACTCTCTACAAACACCATCAATACATAAATCATTTTGACAAAAATCTGTTGTATTATTACAAGATTCACCTTTTGCTTTATAATTTACTCTATTTGTTTGAGTTGTTTTCTCTAATTTTCCACAAATACCAATAACACTATTATCTGTAAATTTTGGAATACATACTTTACCATTAGAACAGTTGCTATCTGAGGAACAACTACTACCTAAACCAATAGAAGAGTCAGAATATCTACAAATTCCAAAATATTGCATGTATCTACTATCAGTTGAACTATTTTTAACACCATAATCAAAATAGCAAAAACCATTTGAACCACAATCAGCATCATCATTACAAGGTGTTGAGCAAATATTATCTTTTTTATTACAAATAGCTGTTGCACAAACAGAGTCATCTTCACAATAACCACCAAGTGGTGTTATTTCACTTGAAAGATGCTCATTATCACAAACAAAATGTTTTATTCCTGTATCTGTTTTTGCTAAACGCTTACACTCTGTTCCCTCCATTAAAGCACAATCACTATTACTATTACAGGTTAAAGAACAGATATTTATCTCATACTCTTTGCCTAATTTATCAAAATCAAACCCCTCAATTAAACAATCTAAATATTTTCCATCTATTTGAGGACAACCTCTATTTTCAAATGTTCCCAATGCTAAATTACATTGTCTTGTACATATTCCATGATAGCAGTGATTTCCAAATTTACATTCAGAATCCATACATCTAACATTACATGCATCTCCTGGATCTCCAGCTCTTGTAAAGGAGCAGTTATCCAAATTTTTCATGCAAAATCTTACATCAATCTCTATTCCCATTGTTGGATAGTATAATTGATTACAATAGTATTGTTGTTCTGTTCCATATTGTGGATATGGATCTGAACACTCTGAGTCATGATTACAACCAACATTCGGTGTAAACATTGTTCTTGCAAAAACATCAATACAATATGCTCCCTCTGAAGAATCCTCTGTTATACAGAAAGCCTCATATGCACCAGAGGCCTTAACACAATCATTATCACTTAAACAACAAGAACCCTGATCTGGACCAATAGGTCTATTATCAATACATGCATTAGGCAATATACATATTCCATTATCACAAACTCTTCCTTCAGGGCAGGCACCAGTTGGATATTCAGGAGAGCAATCAGCCTCAATACAAGAACCATTTACACAACTATAATGCTCTTGACAAACTCCTTGAGGATATTGAGTTGAACATGGTTGTGTTAATGGATTAATACAGCTTCCACCCACACAAATATAGCCTGCTTCCCTACAAAAACCAGTAGAATTTTGTGTTGAACACTCATATTTACATCTACCATCAACACACTGTTGATTTGGATCTGTTAAACATGGGCCTGTTGGATTTCTTGAACTACAAGGGTATATTTCACAATCTCCTGTATCATAATCACAATACTCATATTGACTTAAGCATTCTCCAGTTCTATTTTCAGGAGAACAACCAAGAATACACTCTCCCTCAAAACATATATAGTCTTCTTGTGTACAAAATCCTGTTGGATTTTGTTGAGAACATGGTGCTTTACATTCACCTTGCAAACAGTAATGATTTTCAGAACAGTATCCATCTACATGCTCAGTAGAACATTCATAATAACAGTTCCCATTAAAACAGCTCATATCATTATTACAATACCCTGTTGGATTGGCATCTGAACATGGAGAGATACAACTTCCATTTATACATTTATCAGCATCACTTAAACAGACACCATTTAAATCAAGTAGAGAGCAAATATTTTTACACTCTCCATCACTACATAATTGAGAAGCATCTATACAAATGCCAGCTTTATGACTCTCTGAACATAAAAAATCACACACCCCATTACTACAAACCTCTCCAGTTGGGCAGATTCCAGTTTGATTAACACTACTACATAATTCAGAATCATTTGTACAAACACCATCAATACATGTTTTTCCAGAAATACAGTATCCTGTTGGATTTTCGATAGAGCAGTTTACGGAACAAAAACCCTCATCACAACTTTTACCAGTAGAACAAAATCCTGTTTTATTTTGTGGAGAACATCTTCCATCAATAGCTAGACAATATCCATCCCAACAGCTTTTAGTTTCATCAAGACATAATCCATTTTTATTTTCTAAACTGCATAGATTTGTACATGAGACAACCAAAGTTGTCTCATTTTGATGGCACACCTGTCCATCAGGGCAATAACCCTCTTTTGCAGTTTTAGAGCATGGTAGTTGATCACAAAAAAACAGTTGATTCTCTGCATCATATTTACAGGTATAGCTTTTATTATCACAAGGAGCCATTATTTGATCCTCTTCACACTTTGCACCAAAAGGAATACAGTATCCTTTAAAGCAGTATGTTGTATCATCTTCACAATCACCATAAGGCTCCTCTTGAGAACACAATATTTTAGTCTCTTTTTTCTCTTCACTACAACTTAATAAAAAGGCAATAAAAATAAGAAAAAAAGTTTTTTTCATGATTAAAACCCAAAAAATCTCTATTTATTCTAT
>JAFGXH010000349.1 GCA_016936735.1 bacterium | reverse complement strand
TATATTTTTTCTACCTTTTTTAAAGCATATTCAACTATTTTTATTCTTAATGATTGAAAGTATGAAATATACTCTAATGTATTCTTGAAATTTCCATTGGGAAAATATCCTAAAAGTTCACTTTCAAACCCAAAGACCTTGTCAATAAAATCAATTTCAATTGCAGGAATTCCTAATATGTTGTATTCAGTTGTTGCCTTAATAAAATCATTTACACCTTCAAATGTGTCATGATCTGTTAATGCAATTATATTAAGTCCCTGTTGATATGCCATCTTGACCAATTCCTTTGGCCAAAAAGCTCCATCTGAAAATTTTGAATGAAAATGTAAATCTGCTTTCATTTATTCCAATTAATTTGTTGTTAAGATTCATGTTTTTGGCATTACCTATATTTTTTCCAATATATGCAATTATTAATCTATAATTAATACATAATCCATTGTAAAATCATAGCTAATCCAATTTTAAAAATCAAGAATAATCAATTTTTTAAAAAAATTCTGAGTTATCTTTTTTTTGAGGGTAGTTTTTTCTTAAAATCTAAAAATAATAATTCAAATCTAATCTTTTGCTTTTAATGTCTAATGGAAAAAGATATAGTAAAATGGTAGCCATTAAATTCTGTTTAACTTTTGGTTCAAATTGGAGAAGCTGTGATTAAAGAGTTAAAAGTTGGTTATATTTTTGATAATAAATGAGTATCTAAAACTATTATATTTGTCTAAGAATCTCATTAGCACGCTCAAGAGCTAAGTCAATATTCATGCAAAGATTCTCTTCTGCAATAAGTTTAAGAGTTCCAGCCTTCTCTATTGCAATATATGGTTGTGCATGTACTCCAGATAAAATAACTTCACATCCCTCTTTTTTGCAATTTGAAATAACATCCTCTAATGCTCTAATACCTGTTGCATCAATTGTTAAAACATGCCTCATTCTTAATATTAATATTTTTGGAGATCTTCCAAATTTTTTAAGCTGATCTTTAAATCTATCCGCTGCACCAAAAAAGAATGGTCCATTAATCTCAAAAACCTCAACTCCCTCTGGAACAGTTTTTTTAGATATTGCAAGTGGATCTTCTGGATCACTATCTTCAGAAAAAAACTTTAACTGTGTTGCATTTGCCATTCTGTGCATAAATAAAAATGCTGCCATTACAACACCAATCTGAATTGCAACTGTTAAATCAATTAGAACTGTTAATAAAAATGTTGTTATAAGAACAATTATATCACTTTTAGGACTTTTTAAAAGCTTTATAAATATATGAATCTCACTCATGTTATATGCAACAAAAATAAGTATTGCTGCAAGAGATGCCATTGGTATAAGTGAAGCCCATTTTCCAAAAAATAGAAGAATTAAAAGAAGTGTTATTGCATGTACTACTCCTGCAACTGGTGTTCTTCCTCCATTTTTGATATTTGTTGCTGTTCTTGCTATTGCCCCTGTTGCTGGAATTCCAAGAAAAATTGGTGAAAATATATTTGCAATCCCTTGAGCAATTAACTCTGTGTTAGATCTATGTTTATCTCCTATCATTCCATCTGCAACAACTGCAGATAAAAGAGACTCTATTCCTGCAAGAAGAGCAATTGTTAAAGCAGGAGAGAACATTTTCTGAAATAGCTCCCAAGATATTGATGGAATTGATGGGGTTGGTAACATTGATGGAACTGCTCCAAATTTTGAACCAATTGTCTCAACAGGAAATGAGAATAGTTGTACTAAAGTTGTTGAGATTATTATTGCAACAAGAGAGCCTGGAATTTTTGATGTAACCTTAGGCCAAAATTTTATAATGATAATTGAGCCCAATCCTATTCCAAGAGCATAGAGATTTATTGTTGAGAGATGTGAAAATATAACTCCCATTTTCTCAATAAAATCTGATGGTGTTTTCTCAATTGTTAATCCAAAAAAATCCTTGATTTGACCAGAGAAAATAATTAACGCAATTCCACTTGTAAAACCAACAGTAACAGGATAGGGAATAAATTGAATAACAGAACCAAGTCTTAAAATACCCATTAAAATTAATAGAAATCCAGATATAATTGTTGCAATGGCAAGCCCCTCATAACCATACTGTTGAACAATACCATAAACAATAACAATAAAAGCTCCTGTTGGTCCACCAATTTGAACTTTACTTCCACTAAAAAATGAGATTAAAAATCCTGCAATAATTGCTGTAAAAATCCCCTGTTCTGGTTTAACTCCAGATGCTATACCAAAAGCAATTGAGAGTGGAAGTGCAACAATACCAACAATAACTCCTGCAATAAGATCTTTTAAGAATCTCTCTTTTGAATACCCCTCTTTAAGTAGTGATAAAGATTGGGGATAAAAGATTTTAGAAAGCATAAACTCCTCTAAAAAAAAAGTGCCACGAATTATAGAGCTTTAAAATAAAAAATCAAGAGATATTTTTGATTTTTAAATAAATATTACAATTGTTGTCTTAATTTAATATTTATAGTGTAAAATAATTAACATATATCTGTAATTATATTTGGAGTTACATACTATCTAGTTTCTCAACAAGAGAGTTTAATAGATTATATGTTGCTTTTATTGAATTTATATGTGTTCTTTCCCAAGAGTGTGAGGCATGAACCCCAGGACTTATTAGAAGTGCTTTAAAATCGTTTCCAGCTCTTAAAGCTGCTGCTAAATCTGAACCATAATGTGGATAGATATCAACAACATAAGGGATTTTATTTTTCTTAGCAACATCCTCAGCTATTAATCTTAACTCATAATTAAATGGAGATGCTGCATCTTTTGCACAGATTGTAACAGAATCCTCTTTTGTTTGTTGTCCTTTTCCCATCACTCCATTATCAACAACAATTGCATACTCTATTGTTTCTGGAAGTCTCATATTTGCACCAAATCCAACCTCCTCAAGAACAGAGAATAGAATATAGATATCATTGTTAAACTGTTTTTTCTCCTCTAGGAATCTTAATAATATTGCAACACCAAGTTTATCATCAAGATGACGACTTTTTATAAAACCACTTTTAGTATGTTCAAAAGAGGTATCCCAAGAGATATAATCACCAACAGATATTCCAAGTTTTTGAATATCCTCTTTTTTACTAACAACCTCATCAAGACGAATAATTATTGAATCCTCATCAAATTCACCCTTCTCAAAATCTCTTCCAACAGCATGAACAGAGGACTCTTTAAATATAACTGTTCCTGTATATCTTTTATCTCTTGATATTATAGTGCAGTAGTTTCCTAAAACAGTTAATGGAGAGAAACCTCCAACATTAGTGAATTTTATTGTTCCATCTGGAAAAATATCTTTAACCATTGCACCAAGAGTATCGCAATGAGCAGAGAGAAGTATTCCCTTTTTTGAAGAGGATTTCCCCACTATTTTTACTAAAACTCCCCCCCTTTTAAATTCACTAATCTCTAATCCATTGATTTTAGTTAATTTTTTTCTTAAATAATCTGTTATCTCTGCAGAGTAACCAGATATTGATGGTGTTTCAATTATCTCTTTTAGGAGTTTTATAAAATTTTTATCCATAAATAGCCTCTAAATAGTAACCAAACAACAAAATATCATATATGCTGATTGTTTTAAAGTTTTTCATCCGATTTTTCTTTTATTTTTTTTATAGATTTTTCTTAAAGTTGATTTATATTGAATTCATATCTAAAAGTTAGCGATTTTTTCTTTAAAAAAAGAAGAAAAGTATAAATAAACTATTTTTTTTTAATAGATGAATAGTGTGGTTTTAATCTACAAAATATATAACAACTTAATTTTAGGCTTTTTTAAACTTTGAAATAGTATTTTTAAGCTCAAAGGCTTGACCAGAAAGCTCCTCAGAAGCAGCAGCACTCTCCTCTGCATTAGCTGTATTTTGTTGAGTTATCTGTTCAATTTGAGTTAAACTTGAGTTAATTTCAGAAATAGCAAACTCTTGAACCATTGATAACTCTGCAATCTCTTTTATAATTTTATTTAATTCAGTTGCATCATTTTCAATACCATCTAGATATCCTGCTGTTTCAATGGCTAAAACAGCCCCCTTTTCAGATTTTTTTACAGCATTTTCAATCATCTCTGATGTCTCTTTTGCAGCCTTGGCACTTCTAACTGCTAGATTTCTAACCTCTTCTGCAACAACTGCAAAACCCTTTCCATACTTTCCTGCCCTTGCTGCCTCTACAGCTGCATTTAATGCTAAAAGATTTGTTTGAAATGCAATCTCATCAATCACTTTGATTATTTTTGATATATTTTTACTCGATTCAGATATCTCATTTACAGAATTTAAAAGATTTTTCATTTGAAAATTTCCCTTTTGTGCAGACTCTTTTGATTTATTTGAAAACTCATCTGCTGTTTTTGTATATTTTGCACTTTTTTTAGTTTGGTTATGAATCTCCTTTATAGAGCTAGTTATCTCTGTGATTGATGATGCCTGTTCTGTTGCTCCCTGAGATAATGCTTGACCACTATCTGAAACCTGTTGTGCACCAATTAAAACCTGTTGAGATGATATATCTATTTGATGTATTAGAGTTTTTAGTGAATCTATTGTTAAATTAATAGCATTTTTTAATATTGCATGCTCTCCCTGATAGTTTCCCATAACTTTTTTTGATAAATCTCCTTCAGCTAAAGATTTTATAATGTTTGTTCCCTCTAAAATAGGATTTATAATAACATCAATCATCTCATTTATTCCATTTATCATTAATAACCAATCCCCTTGAAATAGCTTAAAATTTGCTCTTTTAGATAAATCACCATTTTTTGAAAAAGTTATAAGATTTGTTATCTCTCCTAATAGATTTTTCATAATCTCAATAAGCATATTAAGACTATTTTTAATCTCATTAAAATCACCCTTATAAGAGGTTGTTATTTTAGCTGGAATATCTCCTTTTGATATTCTATCAACATACTCAGCTGCAATATTTAAAGGATTAATAATCTCATCCATAATAGAGTTAATCCCTTTTATAATATTTTTAAACTCAAAATTAAATCGATTTTCATCACCTCTTTCATCAAGTTTTCCATCTTTAACCGAATTTATTAGTAGTTTTGTTTCAGATATTAGTAGATTTATATTTTCACGAATTTTATCAATCATTTGATTTGCAACAATCTGTTTTCCAGGAAACTTTCTCAATTCAACAGAGAGATTTCCCTGTCCATACTCTCCAACAACACCTAGCATCTCAATAATTGCATCAATGTGATAATGGACAGCCTTATCAACTCCTAATGCCATATCTTTATAACAACCACTAAACCTATTAACATCAAAATGATAATCAATTTCACCACTTATCTGTTGCTTGTTAAAAAATAGAATCTCACTTGTAAAATTTGATAATGTATCAATTAATTCATTAATATTATTTTTAATCTCATTAAAATCACCTTTATAATTCTCTGTGATTTTTGATGGTATATCCCCTTTTGAGATTCTATCAACATACTCTGCGGTTACATTAATAGGTTTTACAAGTGCATCAATAATACTATTTATTCCTAACACTAAATTGGCCCAATCTCCACTAAATAGTGTGTGATTTCCTCTATCATCAAGTTTTCCATCAACCATATTATTTGAAACCCGTTTAATCCCTTTCAATATCGTTGTAATAGATAGTATACAACTATTTATACTATCTTTAATAATATTAAAATCTCCTTTAAACTCCTCTTTAATAGGCTCTGGAATATCTCCAATAGATATTCTATTTATATATTCAGATGTTGTTTTAATTGGCTTCACAAAAGTATCAGTAAGACTATTTAAAGATTTTAAGATAGCCCTCCACCCACCCAAAAAAATAGATAAATCGCTTGAAAATGATAGATTACCATTTTGAATCTCAATAATTGTTTGATTTATTGAGTTCTCAACAGATTTTATTGTTTGAATACTTTTTTTAAGTGAAATTAAAAGTTTATCTTCACCAGATCTCTCTTTTATATCAATTGAGAAATCTCCATTAGATATTTTTTGTGCAATATCTGTTATTGTGCTATTTGCATCAATAAGCATATTGAGATTGTTTTTAATCTCATTAAAATCACCTTTATACTCCTCTGTTATTTTTGGAGGAGTATCCCCTCTTGAAACCCTTTCAACATACTCTGCAGTAAGGTTTATTGGTTTTACAAAAGTATCAATAACTCTATTTAAACCAAATAGAATAGGTCTAAACTCCCAATCAAGAGATTTTTCATTAGCTCTAAAATCTAATTTACCATTAGTAATAGCAACTATAACTTTTGAGTTTTCTTCTAATATTTTAGAAACTATTTTATTAATATTATTTGATATATAGAAAATAACAATCATTACAACTATTAAACTTATAATACCAATAAAAATAAGAGTATCTCTAAGCTCATATTTTGCAGAATCAAACTCCTCAATATATGATGTTACCATAATGAGGGAGTTAAAGTTTTTATCTTCAGCAAAAAGCATAATTTTCTCTCTTGCAACCTCTTCACCCTCATTTTTCCAATCATAATATATTATACCTGCTCTCTGTTTAATTGCATTTTGTATAAATGGATTTCCATTAGAGTCTTTAACATTAAAAAGATTTACTCCCTCAAGCTTTGGGTGAGCTATTGTATCTCCCTCTAACGTTATAACTGCAGGATAACCAGTTTTTCCAACTTTTATAGATTTAATACTATTTTTTGCTTGCTCCAATATTTTACTAACTTTTTTTATTGATAGATATATTTTTGCATCACCATATTTTAATTCTACAAGCAATATTATATGCCAATTATCTTTTTCAAAAATATATTTTTGAAAATATTTTACAGACTCAGATATCTCTGTTGGATTATCTAAAACAGTTTTGGTTTTAACATTTTTATTTAAATAGTTTTTTGCTACTAAACTATCAAAATCTTTTTTATTTATTATAGAGATCTCTCCATCTAATAATAATGATAACTCTTTTAGTATATCTTTATCATT
>JAFGXH010000348.1 GCA_016936735.1 bacterium | reverse complement strand
TTAAAAAATATATATAAAGTAGATTTTGTGAATATGATTTTTAATATATCCCATAAGAAAAATAGAGATTTTTAGTTGTCAAAATTAATAAATAATTTAATATTTCTGTAAAATTGAGATATTTAAACCATTTATGGTAGAGTAAGCTGTTTTTATATTGAGGTTCTTATGATTCAAAAGCGTTTAGAGAGAAGTTTGAATAAATATGGAGTGATGTATCGAAATATCAAAAAAATGGTTGGAGATGCCTCAACAAGAGTATATTTTAGAGTTTTTTTAGAACAGAGTAGTTCTGTTGCAATGGTTCTACCTGAAAAAGTGGAATCTAATGAAGGTGGTTCATTCAAATTAACAGAGGAGCCATTTTATCAAATTCAACACTATCTAAAAGAGGGAAATATTCCTGTTCCAGAGATATTTTGGTATGATGTTGATAATAGAGTTATGCTTTTAGAGGATTTAGGAGATAAAACTCTTTTTAGAGCAGTAACAGAGGATGATATAGATTTAGATAGATATTATAAAAATGTTATTAAAACTCTTATTTTTTTTCAAAAACATACAAAAAAAGAGAGAAAAGAGCTTTACCCTTTTCAAAGGGAGTTTAATTTTGAAACACTTTTATGGGAGTTAGAGCATTTTGTTGAGTGGTATATCTATAAAGGGGAAAATAAAGAGCTTTCAGAGTCTGAAAAATTGATAGTTGATGCAGAGTTTAAACGAATTGCAACAGAGTTATCCCAAATACCAAAAATAGTATGCCATAGAGACTATCAATCAAAGAATATAATGATTCATAATAAGAGATTTTATATGATAGATTTTCAGGATGCACTGATGGGTTCCCCTGTTTATGATTTAGTTGCACTTTTAAAAGATTCATATATACCAATGGATGAGGATTTTGTTGTATATCTATTAAAATATTATCTTAAAAAATCGGAATCTACAGTAGATTTTGAGAGTTTTTATAAAATGTTTAAACTTCAAACAGTTCAGAGAAAATTAAAAGATACAGGAAGATTTCATTTTATAGATCAGGTTCGAGGAAATAGCTCTTTTTTACAATATATTCCACTTAGTAAAACATATATTTTAAGATATTTAGAGGAGGTATCGAAACCTCTATATAAAATATTTTCAAAACATCTTTAGTAATATCTTGCATAATTAAAATAAAAACATCTAATTTAGGTATGAATTTAAGATTTTAATTTTACTCGAAAAATATATAGGAACAAAAATTTTTGTTCCCAACAAAAAAAATGAATATACAGATATATAGTTTTGTGATTTTGTAACATTTTTCAATGAATATCTTGTAAAAAATAGTAGTTTAATGTAGAATGATATGTATTTTTTGTGTTGAGATGATTACAAAATATTATCTATATTTTCTTATATATCCATTAATAATCCTTATAATGGGTATATTAAGCTCTGGAAAAATTTTAGAAACCTCAATAAGAATTGGAATTATCTACTTTGGTTTTAATATTTTCTTATCACTTTTTTATATTTTAAATCTTAAAAAATATATAAATGACAATAGAAAACTGGATGTTGGTAGATTTATAGTAAAAAATCTATCACTACTATCAGCTTTATCATTTATGTTATCCTCTATTGTTTATATTATTCTCTATTTTCAAATGTTTAAAATATCATTATCTTGGGAATTATGTATAAGATTAGCAAATAGATATACAATTCTTGGCTCTATTGCAACATATTTTTTTATTGATTACTACTCTATTGAACTAAAAAGATATCTTTTTAATAAAAAAGGTATAGAGTTTTCTCCTCAAAATATATCTCTTTGGAAAAAATGGATAATAATGTATAGTATTGTGTTTTTTTCCCCCCTTCTTGAGATATTTTTTCTTGTCTCTCCATATGTAAATGTTAAAAATGGTGAAGTCTTTAAACAGATGTATATGATGGGTTCGCTTCTTATTGTTATGATTTTTTTGTTTGTATTTATTTTTGCCAAAAGTGTTCAAAAACCTGTAACATTTCTAAAAGACTCTTTTAAAATGATAAGCTCTGGTAGATATGAAAAAATACCGATAATATCAAATGATGAGATGGGAATATTAATGTTTCATTTTAATAAAATGTCTCAATCATTAAAAGAGGGGGCCAATTTAAAAACAACTTTAGGTAAATTTATAACAAATGAGATTGCAGATGAGATTGTATCTCAGGGAATAAAGTTAAAAGGAACATCAAGATTTGTAACAGTTCTTTTTACTGATATTGAAAACTATACACATATAACAGAACATATGGAACCAGAAGAGGTTGTTAACATGTTAAATGATTATTTTTCAAATGTTGTTTCAATTATACAAAAAAACTATGGAATTGTTAATAAATTTATTGGTGATGCTGTAATGGCAATATTTAATGCACCATTTGATGACTCTGAACATGCCTATCATGCAGTGAATAGTGGTATAGAGATATCACAGATTGACTATAAATATAATGGAATCACATTAAAAACTCGAGTAGGAATAAATAGTGACACTGTTCTTGTTGGAAACATAGGAAGTAGTAGTAGAGTTGAATATACTGTTATTGGTGATGGAGTTAATGTTGCATCTCGTTTAGAACAACTTAACAAAAAATATTCAACATCTATTTTAGTCGGAGAGAATACTTATCAAATGGTAAGCAGTTGTTTTGAATTTAGATCTATTGGAGAGGAGTTATTAAAGGGTAGAACAAGTGCAATATCTGTTTATACAATTGATTAAATTTAGTTTATAACTGTTCTGTTTTTATTTTTTCTCTTTTTTTTAATTTTTAGTGTATAAAATTAAGATTTTGCTTTTTTTTCTTTTAATTAGTAAATTAGTTTTATGAGATTTTATGATTGATGAATCTATTTTGAAATTAGTTGTAATATTTTTTTTAATTTTCTCCCTTAATTTAAGTGGAAATAATACACTTAAAACAGGATTTATTCTGGGAGATGGTTATGGAGTATCACTAAACTACTCACCTCAAGAGAGATTCTCTATTGAGACTAATTTTAAAACATATAAATATTTAAAATCAAAATCTAATGAGCAAAATGATTTAGATTGGGGAAATTTTGCAGATATTGGATTACTCTTTAAACAAAAACTATCTGATTTTCCCAATACTTATCTATCAACTGGAGTTTTTTATTATAGAGATAATAAAGGTAGTTGGAGTGCAGGAATGGAGATTCCATTACGTATTGGAGTTCTATTTACTGACTTACCAATTGAACTCTATACAGATGTAATGAGTTTATATAATTTTGATAAAAAAAATTATGATTTTGATTTTAGAGTTGGTATTAGATGGAGTTTTGGAGAGGAAAAAATAGAAAAAATTCCAGAATACTCTAAATTCAAAAATGAAAATCAACAAAAAAATAGAAAAAATAATAATACCAAAAGAGTGGTTGAAAAAAAAGATGATAAAATAAAAAAAGAGTCTAATGACTCAACAAAAACAGTTGATAACTCTAATCAACAGAAATCAACAAAAAGAAAAATTAAACGAAAAGTATTAAAAAAAGATTTAATATCCTCTGATAAAACTATTGATTCAAAAGATCCTCAAAATAACACAACTGATGAAGATAAAATAGATATAAATCAGATTCAATCTACAATACATTATGGTGCTAAACATACTGAAAATAAACAGGAAAATGAAATAAAAAAGAGTAATAGTTCAGAAAAAATTATACATGATCCATTAAAAATAAAATTAATAAAAGAGAAAAAAAATAGCGATTCAATAAATGAAAACAGTAAAGAGAGTAATCAAAAAATACCAAATGATGATGAGTGGATAGAGGTTGAGATAGAGGTTGATGAATCAGAGCTTAATGAAAAAGATAAAAACAACCCTAAAGGGGTTGATGTTATTTGGTAAATATTTCAATTAAAATCTAAAAAAAAGAAAAAACAGATTAATTTAAGAAAATATAGTTTTGAAATCTTGACAACTTTTTTCTATTCTGTTAGAATTGTTAAGTGTTATTGCTTTAAGGATTAAGCTATGAAAAAAATTGTATTCCTCTTCTTAATAGTTACAATCTCTCTGTTTGCTTCAAATAATGATGTGTGGGATAATGATTTCTATTTTAAAAATCTTCCAACACAAACTGACGCAAATGGAAAGACAACATTTACATCAACAGCAGATAAAATGTTTGAACGATTAATGCTTGAGTATGGAGTTCTATCATCATCATCTTTTAATGATACAGCAGAAACACTTGGCTCTAAAGGTTTTGAATTATCAACTGTATACTCTTTTTATAGTGTTGGAGGAAAAGCTATTGATGGAAAAAATCCTTGGGAGGGAACTTATGGTGGTGCTGACCCAGGGTTAGTTCATCTAATTAATGTAAAAGTTAGAAAAGGTCTTCCTGCAAGTTTAGAGTTAGGTGGAAACTTTACATACATTTTTGGAACACATATGTTTGTAACTGGTGTTCAATTAAAAATGGCTCTTTTAGAGGGTATAAACATTCTTCCTGATGTCTCAATTAGAACAAGTTATAATAAACTTCTTGGGGCAAGAGAGGTTAATCTTGACACTCTTACATTTGATTTTATGATTGGATATGATTTTGGTGTTGCTGGAATGATTGCAATTGCACCATATTTTGCTTGGTCTATGACAAAAATTAATGCTACATCTGAACTTATTGCAGTTAATACTTCATCTAATCCATTCTTAAGTGGTGACTATTCAGATGAAACAAACTACAACAACATAGTTGACTCTTTTTCTGAATATAAAGGAACAGTACATCGTTTTGTTCTTGGAACAAGAGTTCATAATGCAGCATTTATATTCACACCAGAGGTTATATTTACTACAGAAAGTATGTGGGGGCTAAATATTAAACTTGGTGTAGATTTCTAACAAAAACATTTTAAAAATCTGACAAAATATTATACTAAAAAATAATTATAATCTTAATTTTATATGTTAAAAATTAAGAAAAATTGGAAAAATAAAAAATAGTTTTTTATTTTAATAGTGGTGTTTTAATTACTGAATACAATATTTTTAATCCAAGAAAGTTATAACAAATCTTTTATAATTTAGGAGTATTTTATGGCAACAATATATATATCAACAAACTCAATAATTGAGTTTGATTTAGAGTTGATTGAGAATTATTTAGAGAAAATTCTCAAATTTTTAAATTTAAATAATAGTGAATTATCTCTTCTTTTTGTTGATGATGAAGAGATAAAAGAGTTAAATAGAGTTTATAGAAAAAAAGATAAAGTAACAGATGTTCTCTCTTTTCCTCAAAATGAGGGAATATTTTCATCTTCAAATTATGAGATATTAGGAGATATTGTAATATCACTTCCTCAAGCAGAGAGACAATCTGAAATATCTGAAAGATCTTTTTTTGAAGAGGTAGTTTTTTTATCAATTCACTCAATTCTTCATCTTATTGGATATGATCATATGGAGGAGGAGGATGAGAAAATCATGCAAAAAAGAGAGGATGAGATATTTTATACTCTATTTGAATAGAGTTATTTTTTATCTTTAACACATCTAAAACCAAAAACAGCATTACTGAATAGAGGATTATCTCCCCCTCTTGATACTATTTTTACAACATCAGCAGGAAAATAAAAACCTCCCCCCCAAGCAGTTTTTTTCTCTTTTTTATCATCAAACCAATCATTACTCCACTCCCAAACATTACCACTCATATCATAAATACCAAAATCATTTGGTTTTTTTGCAGCAACAACATGAGTTCTATTATGATTAGTTTTCATAGCATCAAGTGTCCAATTTACTGTTAGCTCTTTATCCCCACTATTTTTAAAATACCAAGCAACCTCATCAGGATTATCACCTCCAGAGAATTTATACTCTTTTCCAGCTCTTGCAGCAAAAGCCCACTCCTCATCACTTGGCAATCTTTTTCCTGCCCATTTACAATACTCATCTGCACCATACCAATTCACACAGTTCATTGGCCGATTAATATTTCTTGTTCCATAATTACAATATTTATACCAACGATGATTCATATTTACTGATTCAAAATTTTTCTTTTGACATTTTCTTGCTTTTACACACTCCTCAAACTGTTTAACAGTAATCTCTGTTGCATCAATAAGATAATTTTTTTCTGGGATTTCAATCATTTTACCAATAGCATCTTTATTAAAATTCTCAACAATTTCAACATCCTCAACCTTTCCATTTTTACTACAAGCCACAAAAAGAGAGAGAATAAGAATTATAAAGAGTCCCAAAAACCTCATTTTTAACCTCACTAAAATAAAAGTTATAAAATATATGGTAATATTAAAATTACGAGACATATTTTAACATTATAAAACTCTATTTTTCAATAGAAAAATCTAAACTATAAAAAATTCTTATTATTTCTATTTATACTAAACTATTCTATAGATATAAAAGTATGAATACTTAATACCATTTAAGAAGATATATTATAGCAATTTTACATGATCTACCAAGCATAAATTAATCAAAACTTTTAATGTAACAAATTTTTATCTCAATATTATTAAATCATATAACAAAAACAAAATATTATCAGACATAATATTTTTAATAACAAGCAAAATAATATCTTTTATATCCTATCAGCTTATATATTTATTTAAATTTGAAGTTATATCTAAAATTATCAAACACTATAATAAATTATTAGAAACTCTCTATAATATTATTAGACTCAATATGTATACTATTTTTAATCAAATTTTTTTACTTACACTCCTAAACATTATCAGACATAATATGACAAATCAAATAGTCAATATTTTTTATAAAAAACAGAAAATATCATAATGTTTTATCGATTTTATGACTAAAAGTTAAACTCTGTTAACACTTTTTTTATGAGTTTTAGTTTGATTCTTGAATCTCTTTTGCTTTGTCTTTATTAATAATAAAGTTTGATGTCACAGAAAGAAACATATAAAATTAATTAGATATATCAATATGAATCATATAGACATTTTTTTGAATAGCAGTTATATGCAATAACACTGAACGCTCTATACCCTCAGGAAAAGAGAGAGTTATTTGGCAACTTTGATGAAAATCATCTTTAGTTATACTTTTCATTTTTGAAAGCATTAAATCTCTATCAAGCTCTGTTTTAATTAATTCCCAAAAATTAAGACGAAGAAATTTAAATTTATCATAATTGAAATAGCGTTCACAGTATCTATTTATAAGGTGAATAAAACCTGTTTTATCTATTAAAATCACAGGAATAGAGGCTTTATCTATCAAAAAATAGTAGTGCTTCATTGAGTTTATAAACTCCTCCTGCTTAACTTTATATGATGTTGTTATCTCTGTCTGTTTTCTCAATTGTTCAAGTGTTGTTGCATTTTTTATTGCTATTGCTGTTGTATTAGCAATAATAAGTGAATAATTTATCAATCTTTGATAAATTTCAGAGTTTGATAATGGAAATTTAATTGATATAACCCCTAAAATCTCATCTATATATATAATTGGAATAATTAATATTGAGTATATATTCCTCTCTACTAAATTAGGAATAAAATTTTTAAGCTTTTCATATTGATATATATTCTCAACATAAAATGGTTTTTTAGTTTTTATTGACTCTCTTATCTCTGGATATTTATTTAAATCTAACTCTATCTCTTGAAAAAGATCCAAATCTGACTCTAAATCCATTACAACTTTTCCTTTTAATGGATCTGATTCATCAATAAATATAATAGATAAATTCTCAACTCCAAATGTTGCAGAAAGTTTTTCAACAACTAACCTTAGCCTTTTTTTATATGAAAATCCTGAAGTCAAAACCTCTGATAAATCCTGAATTGCAGCCTGTTGGGATATAATATCTCTTAATTTATCAGACAACTCTTTAAACTCAAGTTTTATTAAAATTCTATTTAATAATAGCTCTGGTTCAAATGGTTTAAATATATAATCATCCAAAGCATTTCTTAAGCCAAAAGAACCATTTCTAAAAGTATCAACAATAAATATAACAGGAGTATAACTTAATCCTAAATAGTCTCGATATTCAGATTTTAAAGTCTCAATACCTGAATAATCCTCAATATTATAAACAACTAAATCAAATGATTTATCACTATATTTAATATCATGAATTGTTTCAAGATAGTTTATGTCAAAATGATTATTATAAAAAAGATTAAGTCTTTTATAAAGCTCTCCATTTTGAACAAATGCTATTTTTTTCATAACACCCTCAAAGAGTTATATTTTGGGTTCAGGTTTATGTAGAAAAAATCCTTGTGAATACTCAATTCCAAGCTCTTTTACTTTATCAAAAACAGATTGAGAATGAACAAACTCTGCAACAACCTCAGCATCCATTGTTTTGGCAAAAGATACAATTGATTTTACAATTTTATAGTTTTTTTCATTTGTATCAATCTCTTTAATAAAACTTCCATCAATTTTAATAAAATCAACCTGAAGATCTAATAGTCTTGAAAAATTAGAGTATCCTGAACCAAAATCATCTATTGCAATTTTACATCCAAGTTTCCTTAATTCATTTAATTGATTAAGCATAAATGGATTCTCTGAAATACTACCATCCTCTAAAACCTCTAAAATCAAACGATTTAACTCTATATTCTCCTCATCAAAAAGAGCTTTAATAAATGGTAAAAACTCCTGATCCTCTAAATCTGTTGTTGTAATATTCACAGATATTTGAGCTGCCCCCTGTTTAAAAAATAATATAGTATTTTTTATCATTATTTTTGTTAATTCAGTCATTAATCCAATCTGCTGAATATGTTTTATAAATATAGCTGGGGATATTATTGTACCCTCATTATCAGAATCTATCATCCTAGCTAATGCCTCATATTTCTCTATTTTTCCTGTTTTATTATTATATATTCCCTGAAAATATGGAATAATAAGTTTTTTTTCTAAAGAGGTTGATACCTTTTTTGACCAATAGATATTATCTTTATATTTTTGCTCATGCTCCTCATTACTTTGATAATAGTTAAATAGAGGAACTCTTTTCTTTTTAGCTTTTGAAAGAGCAATAATCCCTTTTTGAATAAGATTACTTTGCTCATTTTGAACAATTCCAATATGAAAAGAGAGTTTTATCTCAACATCATTATAAAAAATAGATTTTTGATGTGGAATATCTAATACTTTGCCCAAAAAATCTTCACATTGGTTCTCTTTTGGATTTTTTATTAAAACAACAAATCTATCACCATTAAAATGGTAAATCTCCCCATTTTCAGGTAAAATATCTCTTATTAAAACACCAGCCTGTCTAATAATATGATCTCCAACAAGAATACCATAAGCATGATTAAATTGATTAAAATCTGATATGTCAAGAAAAAATAGAAGTTTATCTCTATGTTTAATTGATGATAACTCCGATTGAAGTTTAGATATGTTGTAGTAACCTGTTAAAGGACTTCTTAAAAGTTGCTGATGTAACTCCTCTGTTTTTATCTTTATTTTATCCTCTAAATCACTGTTTAAATCCTCTAACTCTTTTGTTTTTTCCTTTATTTTACTATAAAGTTGAAGTGTCATTGTATTAAAATGCTCTTTTAGCAAATTAAGCTGAAAATTTCCAGCATCTATCTCAATTTGTGTTTGATCATAAACTCCCTGTTTTATTTTTTCAACAATATGAATTGTCTCCTGTATTAATTTATTATCTTTATTTATCCTCTGCTTAAGCTCTAAAATAGCCTCATTTATTGATTTTCCCATCTCTCCAAACTCATCTCCAAGCTCTATTTTTATCTCCTGAATTTTTTCACTATTATTCTCTATAAATCTAAAAAAAGAGAAAAGTGCCTCTTGTATTTTAAAAATAGAGTGTATTATATAACGACTCAAATATTGGTAGAAAAAAGCTATAATCACAATAAAAAGAAGTGCAAACAGAGACATTCTAAAAAACATATCATCAAAATGAGAAGTAATCTGTTTTTTATTAAGCATTAACTCTAAAATAAATGAGTTATTAAGAATATCTGTTGATTGTGCAAAAAACTCCTTATTATTACAGGTTATCTCAAAAGATCTCATGTTAAAATTGCAATAATCATCTATTTTTTTGTATATATATTTACTACTTGTATGATATAAGATATCTTTCTCTTCTGATAATAAAATTATACTACCTCTCTCTTTTACATGGTTCTGTTCAAACTCTTTTAAAAAAAATTGAATAGTTTCTAAGGACAAATCTATTGCTGCAACCCCTATAAAGTCAGATTTATCTTCATTTTTATAAATTGGTGTCGCAAATGTTATACATAATTTATTTGTCGTTGCATCAATATATGGTGGTGTTACAATTGTGTCTTTTGCCTCTTTTGCCATTTTATACCAGATTCTATCTTTATGATTATAATCTCCATCAACAATAACTTTTTTAACCTCTCCATTAACAGTTTCATATGCTGGCATTGCTAAAAACTTATCCCTATTATAATCTTTATTTTCAAATCCCACATAGGTTGTTAACAGATTACTCTTATGTTTTGTTTGTACTCTCTCCAAAATAGAAAATAGATTATCCTCATTACCATTCTCTATTATAGAGACAAGAAAAGCTATTGATTTTGTTAGATCAAGATATTTAATAAAAAAATTATTAATCTCATTTTTTAATATATTTAATGATAATTTGATATGCTCTTTTCCCTTCTCTTTTGAAAAAGATTGTGTAGAAAAATATAGATATGAGGTTATAAATGTTATAGAAATTAGTGAAAATACAATTAAAAGAGTTAATTTTTTTTTAATTGATATCTTTTTAAAAAAGGACATAAACAATCCCCAAAAAAATAGAACTATATCATATTCGGATTAAAAGAGTCTACAATTAAGTAAAAAAGATTAATAACACTAATTTAAATATCTATTTACACAATA
>JAFGXH010000347.1 GCA_016936735.1 bacterium | reverse complement strand
TTTATCTCTTCAAGTAGCTCCTCTTTTGTTATATTTTCAGATTTTGCAAAATCATCAAGATAATCTGAGTAGTTTATTTCAATCTCCTCTTTTGTATAGCCACAAATTGTTGAGTATTGATCCATTAAAGTTAAATCTTTTAGATGATTTAAATCACTAAAAACAGATACTTTTGAAAACTTTGAAACTCCTGTTAGTAAACAGAATTTTATATCTCCACTATAGGCTTTTAGGTTTGAATAGAAGGATTTTAAAATATCTCTATGCTCTTTTGCAAGCTCCATCTCTTCAAGATAGTTTACTATTGCTTTATCATACTCATCTATTAATACAACAACATCTTTTTTGTATCTCTCTTTTAATTTCTCTATTAATTCTGAAAAAACAGATGAGTAGTTTGTTTTTTCTAAAGATATACCATATTTTTTCTCACTATAATCTTTTATATAATCAAAAATAGCCCCTGAAAGCTCAATATTTTTCATAACTATTTTATTAAAATCGATATGAATCACAGGATACTCATCAAAGCCCCATTTATCATAAATAAAATAGCCTTTAAATAACTCTCTATTACCTTTAAATATCTCAAAAAGTGTTGTTATTAGTAGAGTCTTTCCAAACCTTCTTGGACGTGAAAGAAAATAAAATCCCTCTTTTTGTTGTGTTAATAGTTTATAAATCAACTCTGTTTTATCTGCATAAACATAATTTCCATCTACTAGTTGGCTAAATGTCTGAATTCCGATTGATAAAGATTTTCTTTTCACTTTCTACCCCAAAAAAAAAAGAGCTATCAGATTTTAACAATTGAGATTACAAAAAGCAACTAATTGTTTTTTTATTTTGGTTATCTTTTGAACTATCTTTTTACTCTGACTCTATTTCAGATGAGGCAACTTTCTCTTGAGTTTTAATAGTTTTTCTCAATAATATCTTTTTGATATAGTTTTTTTTATCAAAACCAAATCGAATAGATTTAATCTCAATCATACAGCTCAATATTTTAAACTCTTTATACCAACTATCTAATAAACTATCTCTTTCAGATATAGTTGTTATCTCTGTAAGACGATTCTCTTTTTGTAAACTTATAATTTTACTAACATCAGTATATAGTGAGATAATCTCATCTTTAAACTTTAAAATATCACTATTTTCACCAAGAGCAGTCATTTTATCATAGCATTTTATAATAAAACTAAACGCCCTACTCTCTGTTGATGTATTTCTTGATGGAGTGTTACTACCAAAATATGTTGCAATTCGAGATGTTAGTTTATGTTTTTTTAAATGATTATGTATATCTGTTGCAATAATATTGATTTTTAATAAAAGTTTTTTCTTATCAACAGATATTATAGATAAGACTGCCTTTGATATCTCTTTTTTGTTTTTCTCATCTAAATATAGTGTTACTGCCTCTTTTACAACTTTTAGTTGCTCTCTATCTGCTTCATCAAAATATTCTGGTGTTTTCTCCATAGCTGTCTCTGTGAAAACCACCATTGCTGTTACATCTAAACTATTCATGTTAACTCCCAAGAGATTTAATTATTAGACTTGTAAAATAGAAAAATATTCATTTATTTTTCTATATATTTTTAATCAAATATAAAAAAGATATTTATTTTTCTCATCTGTCAGTGCACTAAAGTACACTGTTCATTTTTCTTTTTTTTAACTCAAATATCCCTCACCCCCTAGCCCCCTCTTACTCGTACCCTAAAAATGCTTTAGCATTTTTAAGGAACCCGCTTCTACGTGGCGAGGGGGAAGAGAATCTATTAGTCAAATAATTAAAAGTATTAAACATAATTCTTCAACTCCCTCTCAAAATCTTTTTAAGCCCCTCGCCCTTCGGGAGAGGGGTTGGGGTGAGGGGCTAATAGGATTTAGAGTGTGGATTCTTTTAAAATTTAAAAAAACAACTAAAATCGGTTTCCACTGAATAGTTATCTATAATTTAATGTTATTGACATATGCTAAAAATATAGTTATTTTAAAATAGTTAAAACTATTTAGAGGTTAAAAATGAGAGAGTTAATATTATCAATCGCTTCAAATGATGGAGAGACTATCCCTAAAATACATACAGGGGATTCAAAAGAGTTTTATATATATAAAATATTTGAAAATGGTGATTTTACCCTTATAAAAAAGATTGAAAATACTCTTATAAATGCAGATGAGACTCACGGTGGAGCTGGAAAAATGAGAGCTATACTAGAGTTACTAAAAGATTGCTCTATTATTATTGGTGGTGCTATAAGTCCTAACTTTAAGAATATGGCAAAAAAAACAGAGTTTCAACCTGTTGTTATAAAAACAGATGATATTAATGAGGCAATAAAAAAAATAGTTAACTCTTTTGATTTACTTTATCAACTTGTCCAAAATAGAAAAGATGGTCTAAGAGATGAAGATATACCTACCCTATTTTAATTAATAAATTGAGAATAAAAAATAAACATTGTGGTTTTAAGCTGCTGAATAGTTATCTATTTTTTTCTTTTCCCCTCACCCCCTAGCCCCCTCTTACTCACACCCTAAAAATGCTTTAGCATTTTTAGGGAACCCGCTTCTACGTGGAGAGGGGGAATTTAATCTTATTGTTTTTTAATTAATTATAATTAAAAACTTATAATGTTTTTCTTTAGTTTAATTTAAT
>JAFGXH010000346.1 GCA_016936735.1 bacterium | reverse complement strand
GACACTTTAATAAAAAAAATGATATAAGCAACTGTTTTTGTTGGGATACTCCCAATACTGGGGAAGCGAGTGAGATTCTCGCACTGTTGCGCAACAGTAATGGCAAATGGTTGCCTAAGTCTGAATACCAGCTCTTGTAAACCTTCGCATTTTGAGGCACAAGATTGTATATCTCTATTTTTCTTCTACATATTCTCTTTTTTAGCTCAAACTTTGAGACTCAAATAGATGAAATCATAATTCAGGATACAATAACCCCCCAACAAAAAAATGGTAAAACAAAAAGAGAGAAACTAGAGACAACTGAGAGTCAAATTCAGAGGTCTGAAAAAATATTTATTCGTCAATCGGGTGGAGTTGGTCAACCAATAAAACTATACTATCAGGGTGTTCAAACTCATCAGCTTGATATGGAGATAAATGGATTTTCATACAAAATTCCATCAATTATTTTAACAGAGATTCCCTCTCTTAGTGGAACAGTTTTCTCTGATACTAATATTGAGAATAGTAAAATATCTTTCACTCTTCCAAAAGAGAATCAATTTAATTTTCAAAGTGGCTCTTGGGGAACTTTAAAGCAGGGTGCCAATTTTTATGACAAAAATAGTGGAGTATCTATTGGTGGAGTAGTCTCATACTCAGAGAATAATTTTAAATATATTGATTTTCATAATAAAAATAGAGTTAGAAAAAATAATCAAGTTGGAGAGATATCACTCTATTCAACAGTTGATTATGGTTTAGATAGTTCACTTTTATATATTAATTTAAGCTCAAGAGGAGCTCCTGGTTCAGATCAATTTGAACATTTAGAGTCAGATTCAAACAGAATAAATCTTCTTGTTGCCTCAAAAAAAAGTTTTAAAAAAATAGAGTTAAAGGGAAGTTATAATCTTCGTCAATTTAGATATTATGATGGAGATCCACAAATTCTTGGTTTAAAAGAGGTAGAATCTAATTTAAAAATAGATGATTTTCTACTAGAATCTAAATATAAAACTAATTTATCAGATTTTTTTGAGGGGGGTTTATCTCTTAATGGCGAGTTTTATTCTGGAGAGTATCAAGAGAATAACTCAAAAAAAATAGAGAAATCTCAAATCTATCCAAAATTATCTATATTTGGAAAAAGCTATTTTTTTGATGACTATTTAGAGATTTCAACTCAATTTGATATTTTATATAACAAAACACTCTATTTTTTACCAAATATAGAGACAAAACTAGATTTAGATCCATTTAAAATAATATTTTTACTTTCTAAAAATATTAGAACACCATATTTTGAAGAGCTCTATTTTAGATCTGATGGGGTTCAAGGAAACCCCAATTTAGTTGTAGAGAGTTTTAAAACAGCTCAACTATCACTAATATTCAAAAAATCAATAGTTGATATTAATTTTAACATTTACTACAAAAAAATAGAGAATGAGATACTATTTTTACCAAAATCATTCTCACTATTAGCTCCTGAAAATATAAAACCCTCTTTTGCAACAGGTGGTTCAATAAAGTTTAATATAGAATCAAAATATCTATCAATAACACAAATGAGTTCATATCAAATTCACAGATTTCAAGATGAAACTACTCAACTTCCATATTCTCCAAAATGGATAAATAAAACATCAATATCATTGAAATATTGGTATTTTAAATTTGATATAGATAGATATCACTCAACATCATACTATAATAATATATTTGAAACAGATGAGATATATGCAAAATCAAGATGGAATAGTTCGATTAGTTTTATAAAAAATAGTTTTGGTACTATTATAAAGTGTGAAAATATATTTAACTCACTAAATCACTACGACACACTTCATATGCCACTTCCATCAAGAGGTTTTTTTGTTGATATATTTATTAAAATTTAATAATTTTGGAGGTTTTATGAAAAAATTTATGATTTTTACTATTTTATCACTTCTTTTTTTAGGTTGTGCTGAAGAGAGTGAGAAAAAAAGCTGTGAAGATTTAGCTTGTAAAGAATGGGAAGTTTGTGATGAAACAACAGTAAGTTGTAAAGCAAAAGAGTCAAATTGCTCAAGTGATAGTGATTGCTCCTATGGTAGTTGTGATTCAAGTGAGCATATTTGCAAATTGAATATGAGTGCAGTTTCAACATTAAATATTCCTGCTGGAACTTATGCCAATGAGATTATATATAATGATAACTCCTTATATATTGTAAACTCTGGTGATAATAGTATTCAAAAAATTGATTTAACAGATGGAGCAACAAATCATAATCCATTTATATCATATCTAGAGGGAAGTAATCCATACTATACAACAATAAGTGATGGAAAAATCTACACAGCAAATCTTATGGGAAATAGCTTTTCTGTAACAGATTTAGTAAATCCAGTTGATGTGATAACAGTATTTAATGGAGAAGATAATAATACACTTATCTCTCCTGAAGGGGTTGCTGTTACAGAAAATTATATATATATAACAAATGATACAAATAGATACTCTCTTGATGGAGATGGTTTTGTATCTGTTTTTGACAAAAATAGTTTAGAGTTTGTAACAAAAATTAACACAACACAAAAAAATCCACAATATATATTCTCAATTTCAGAGAAGATATATGTTGTAAACTCTGGTAAAGGTAGTTTTAATAATGATTACACACTTTTTACACCTCAAACAGAGTCTGGAGTAGATATTATTGATTCAAAAACAAATCAAATTATTAAAAATGTTCCATTTTTAAAAGGTGGTTCACCTCTTTCTGGAGCTATTAACAACTACTCTATATCAACTGATAACTCAAAAATCTATTTTGGAAGTGGTTCTGCAAGTGAAGTATATAGTTTTGATCTTAATAGTGAAGAGTTTACTGATAATACATTAACAATATCACAATCAGCAGATACAAATGCTTTGATAAATGTTTTTGAAAAAGATGGTGTTATGTTTGCAATAAATTTTAACACAGATACAGTTTATCTTTTTCAAAATAGTACACTTTTTGCATCAGCAACTTTAAGAGATGGTGAATTTCTTGAGGGAGCACAAGATTTTGCGTATGATAATATAAATAATCAACTTTATATTCTATTTGGAATATCATCAAAAATTAGAAAAATCGATTTAAATACACTTTAAAATCCCCCAAATTTACTATAAAAAATAATAAAATTACTCTTTTTTATTTTTTAATAAAAAGTTATAGTAAAAGAGATTGATTTATAAATTTAGGTGGTTTCAATTCAACTTGAAATAAATTATAATATCTGTTATCTTTCTGTTTTTTGTGTGGAGATTTTATCATGAGTTTTCTTGCTTCAATCAAAGGAAGCGAATGGGGTTTTATAATTATGCCCTTGCTGATTTTTTTTGCTAGAATTTTAGATGTTAGTGTTGGAACAATAAGAGTTATTTTTGTCTCTAAAGGTTACAGAGCATTAGCAACAATTCTTGGCTTTTTTGAGGTACTTATTTGGATTACAGCAATGGGTCAAATAATGGGAGATTTAAATAATGGATGGTATTTTTTTGCATATGCAGCAGGTTTTGCTGCTGGTAATTTTGTTGGAATAACAATTGAAAAAAAAATATCACTTGGAGTTGTTATTTTAAGAGTTATTACGCAAAAAAATGCTGATGAACTTGTTAAGTATTTAAGATCAGAAAACTATGGAGTTACTCTTATAGATGCTGAGGGAGCAGAGGGAACTGTTAAAGTTATTTTTATGGTTATGAAAAGACAGAAACTATCTGTTGTTATTCCAATAATTAAAAAGTTCAACCCAAATGCATTTTTCTCTATTGAGGATGTTCGTTATGTAAGAGAGGGAACCTTTCCACAAGACAAAAAAACAAGAACTTTTTTTAATTTAATAAGAAAATAGTTTTATCTTTCTAAATGTTTTTTTCCCCAACTCTCCATAGCAATTAATATTGGTAATAGTGTTTTACCATAATCGGTTAATGAATATTCAACTTTAGGAGGAACTACAGCATAGACAACTCTATTAATAATACCCTCCTCTTCTAACTCTCTTAATTGTTGAGTTAACATTTTTTGTGTAATTTCAGGAAGAGTTCTCTGTATTTCAGAAAATCTAAATGTTCCATGCTTTAAAATCCATAATATAACAGGCTTCCATTTTCCCCCAATTACAGATAAAGTTTTTTTAACACCACATTCACCTAATGAACAAGCCATATAAACCTCAAAATATTTAACATCATAATAGTATCTTTTTTGATACTATATTACAAAAAAGTGCATTCTTGACAAAAAACCATCTAATATATAAATATATCACATTGATTAATTTTTCAATAGGAGAAAAATGAATAGTGTTATTGAAAATATTTTAACAAGACGAAGTATTAGAAATTTTAAAGAGGAACAGATTCCAAAAGAGAGTTTAGATTTAATATTAAAGGCTGCAACATTTGCTCCAAGTGGAATGAACTCTCAATCTTGGCATTTTTCTGTTATTCAAAATAAAAATAGTCTAGAATTACTTAATAAAACAGTAAGAGAGGTTATTTTAAACATACCAAATGAGAATATATTACCAATTTTTCAATCAATGAAAAAATTTGCTGAATCTGAAAAATTTAATTTTTTCTATAATGCACCAACTTTTATTATTGTTTCAACTGATGAAAATAGTGTTTCTCCTATTGAAGATGCCTCAATAGCTTTACAAAATATTTTTTTATCAGCACACTCTCTTAATATTGGATCTTGTTGGATTCATGCATTAACAATTCTTTTTGATTTTCCAGAAATTAAAAAAATATTAAAAGAGTTGGGTTTGCCTAATGGTTATAAAGTATGTGGTTCTGCAGCACTTGGATATGTTGGAGGAAATTATCCAAAGGCAGCAGCTAGAAAAGAGAATAGAATAACATTTCATTTATAATTATATTATTCACAACACTTATTAAATCAAAAAAAATAGATAATAACTCAAATTTTCTTTATTCAAATGAATAATATAGATATAAAAGGTGTTATAGTAAAAATAATTTTTATAAAAAAAACTACAACAATTATATTAAAAATGTTTTTATGGATTTCTAAAGGATTTTGAAGGGAAAAAATAAAAGATGCCCAGGGGCGGAATCGAACCGTCGACACGGGGATTTTCAGTCCCCTGCTCTACCGACTGAGCTACCTGGGCAATCAGTGAATTCAATATACATAAATAATATTACTTTGTCAAGATATTTTTTTAATAAAATAAAAAAAAATTACATTTTTCCATTTTTTCTTTTAAAATAGAGAGTTACAAATCAACTATTTTTAACTCTTTTATAAATAATTTCAAAAAACATTAACAACACCATTAAAATATATGGCATTACTCCTGATGTAAATGCCCAAATAGCACTTGAACAATAAAATGCAGTATAAATAATCAAAAATGAGTGTAAAAATAACATTATTGTTGTGTGTTTTGTAATTTTTTGGAGAAATTCACTCTGATCTTTTGATAAAGTTTGCTGTTTTTGAGGTAATCGATCCTTCATTATGTCAAATATTGATTTCTTAGTTATTACAAAATACATTAAAAAAGCAACAGCAAAAAATTGTAAAACAGCAGGTTTTAACTTTATAAATGATGGATTATCAAAATAGTAAGATATAAAGCCAGTAACAACAATTAAAACAACAGATACTAAAATCAATTTATCAACTTTTTTATCTTTATGGTAAAAATAAAAAAATTCAATAAAACCATAAATAACTGTTAAAATAATTGCAGTTTTAAATTCAAATACAGACTCAATAATAACATAAATTGCAATTGGAATCATTGTTGATAAAAATAGTCTCATAAAT
>JAFGXH010000345.1 GCA_016936735.1 bacterium | reverse complement strand
CTCTCCTTTCCAGAGATGCTCCTCTCCTTTCCAGAGATGCTTTTCTCCTTTCCAGAGATGCTTTTCTCCTTTCCAGAGATACATCTCTCCTTTCCAGAGATGCTTCTCTGTAACACTTTTTTAATTAATTTAAAGATAGAGATAGATCTCTACTCTTTAATCTCTTCACGATTGAGTATTTTGATGGAGTTCTTCTCTATTTTTAGAGTGATTCTCTCTTTATGAACCATTATTCCGCAGCAGTAGTATTGAATAAGTTTTACATCAACAGAGAAAACAGAGTTTTTTTTATCAATCTCATTCTGATTTATAGTAAATGAGTTCTCAACATCAGACCAATTAAAGAAATATCTATCATCACTCACTTTAGAGATAAGCTCAATTTGAGATATAGCTTTACAACTCTCTTCAGATGACTCAAGTTTACTATCTTTTTCATTTAAAATGTTTGTAGATTTTGATTTCTCATTGCTTGAGATCGGTTTTGTTGGAGGTTGTCCACAGTTGTCGTTATTGTTTGAGTCGATTTCACTGTTTTTTTTGGTGGGTTTTTTATCTTTATCATCTTTATTAGACTCAATTGGTTTAATAGGAAGCCTTTTTATGTTTTTATCTCTACTTTTGCACTCTGAAACACTCAAACTGAATATCAATTGAGGCTGATGGATATAGATCCACCAGTTTTTTGATTTTATATCTGGCTTATATGTTGTTTCAACTTTTAAATCTGCAACAATATCAAGGCTATTATTAAAAAAATATCTTTTCTGAACAACATCATAAAGATATTTATCTGCAAAAATAGATGTTGCCAACAAAAAATATATTATAAAAATATTTTTCCTCATCAAAAATCCTTTTTTAACCTAATTTTTTTCTTCTCTTCAAGTCCCTCTCCAAGTATTAACGGGTTCCTTAAAAATGCTAAAGCATTTTTAGGGTGTGATGAAGAGGGATTTAGGGTGGGGGTTTTTTTAAAACATAACTTTTAAAGCAATAATGATTGCAACAATAGCAACTATTGGAGCAATGAAATAATATAGTTTAAAAGGAACTCTTATCATTCCATGATTATCAATATTTAAAGCAGGTTTTATATTATCCCATAAAAAACCCTTTCTTGTAATTGGATTAAAAAGAATTGCCTCCTCTGGTTCATCCTGAAGCTCCTCTGTTTCATGTGTTTTTGCAATAACCTCCTCTTTAGAGCCATCTGCCTCGAACTGAAATGTTAAGGCATAAACTGTCCGATTGTTAACTCTCATATTTGTTGGCTGTTTTTTAACAAGTTTTCCAAAATATAGATAACCTTTTTCAATAAGAGATATCTTTTTTAATCCAAGAACTATTGAAACAATCACAAAAATAAAACCAATTAAAGGAAAAATAAGAACAAATAGAACCCAAATATCAAAAATCTCCCTTTTCATCCCTTTAATTCTTGAAAGAGTTGGATTATCTGAAACATACTCAACAGTTACACTATCTGTTTGAGGTCTCTCTCCATAAAAACCATAAGATAAACCACTCTGTTTTGAACCATTTTGATCTACAAACTCAAATTTATACTCAAAAACACTCTGTTTATTTATTTTTGCTGATGTTGCCTCTGTTTTAATCAGTTTTCCTGTTGTCTCTTTTATATCTCCCTTAAATTTAATTAAAGTCATAACCTCCGATTGTAAAACAAAAGCAAATACAAATGGAATTGAGAATGCAATAAATATCCATCCAATCTGTGCAAACACTCCATTAAACATAATTGTTAACTTCTCTAAAATGGTTAAAACTCTTGGTGGATTAGATAGATTCTCAAAATTTCTCATAAAAACCTCAATAAAGTAGTCTGATAAACTAATTCTACATAAAAATAGATATAAAATCATTAAAAATCTATTTTTTGTTTATTAATTTTATCTATTTTGTTGTATAATAAACTTTGAGATGAATGTTTTTTTTATAATTTTTTTAAACAAAAGGGTGATTATGATAATATTATTAACAATAATGCTATCTTTAAATGAGTTGAATGATAAAATCTCCTATTTTAAAGAGAGAGGAGTCTATACATATATTGTAGGAATGTTAGAGAGTTTAAATCCTATATTTGACAAAGATGAAACTACAGAGATTAAAAATAAAACCTATGTTGAGCCATATATTAATCATTGGAGTGATATTGTTTTTGAAACTCTTCCAACTTTAGAGAATAGAGACTCTATTGAAAAAGAGTATATTCAGAATAGAGTAAATCTTCAAACCGAAATAGTAAATGATATAGTGATTAATTGTTATAAAAAAAGGGATAAAGATAGCCTGATTCCTTTGAGAAAAGAGGCACTAAAAGGAAATCCTCTTGCTCAAATATGGTTAGGGGTTATTTTAAATGAGTTTTATAAAAATGATTCAGAGGAGGGGAAAATCTGGATAACTATTGCCCTTAACTCTGGTTATAATCCTCAAAATGGATTAGATTATATTGAGTTAATCTCTTTTGCACTTCTTTCTGATTTAGGAATAGGTTTCAATAAAAGTGTAGAGTATGCCTACACTTGGATGAAATACTCTGAAACTCATCCAATTGCAAAACTTTATATTGGAGAGTATCTATATTTTGGTTATGGAGTGACTAAAAATAGAGTTGAATCTGTTGAATATTTTCTAAACATTGCTGAAGAGGGATTTTTTCTTGGAGACTCTTGGCTTGGATTTATTTATGGAAACTATCCAAAACTATTTAACTCATTTAAATCTTTTAACTACTATAAATCTGGAGCAGAGAAGGGGGATATATCCTCTTTAAGAAATTTAGGAGAGCTTTATCTTAATGGAATTGGTGTTCAAAAAGATATAAAATTAGCAATTGAGTATTTTGAAAAGGCTGCAAAAGAGAATGATACTAAATCGATGCTTTGGTTGGGTTATACCTATAGTAACTATTTTAATTCAAAAGAGAGTTTGGATAAAGCAATCGCTTGGTATGAAAAAGTTGCACTTTTAGGTGATGGAGAGGCTGCATATAATATTGGAATAATCTATTGGGATAATAAAAATTTCTCAAAAGGTGAGGAGTGGCTTTTAAAATCTGGAGAGTTAGGATGGCTTGAGGGATATGTATCTCTTGGAGAGTTTTATCTTCATGGAATGGGTGTTGAAATTAATGAAAATATGGCTTTTGAACTTTTTTATATGGCTTCAAAAGGGAAAGATCCATCTGGTTTACTATTCACAGGTTACTGTTATCAATATGGAAAAGGGGTTGAGAAAAATATATTAGAGGCAAGAAGATATTATGAGGAGTCTATAAGATTGGGAGAGAGAGATGCCCTCTTTTATTTAGGTTTAACATATTTTGAGGAGAAGGCATATATAACTGCACTATCTTGGTTTTTAAAAAAGGAGCTCTCTGGATATCCTCCTGCACTTGTAAAAATTGGTGAGATATATATGGAGGGGCTTGGTGTTGATGTTGATAAAGCAAAAGGTTTTCTATTTTTCTCCTCTGCTGCTAAAATGGGTTATGGAAATGGCTTCTCTTGGTTAGGTTACTGTTATGAGAATGGTTTTGGAACAGAATTAGATATTGATAAGGCGATTGAATCATATAAAAAGGGTGCTGAGCTTGGGGATGAGTATGCAAAAGAGCAGTTAAAAAGGGTTTTAAAAAAATAATAGACTATTTTTTATAAATTTTTTCTTTTTAGGAGTTATAATGCTGTTTTATAGTAATAAAAAATCGATTCTTGCTGTTTTTATTGTGGTTATTTTTAGTTTTTTTGGCTGTACTGCAAAAAAAACAGTTATAAAAAATGATATCTCATTGAAAAATAAAGATAAAACTGTTCAAACTAATGATATTTCAACCATTTTTAAATCTGTTGATAATATTAGATTTGCTAGTTTGTCTGAAAATAGATATTTTGTTGCATTTGTTGATGACTCTATTGGAACTATTTGGGGATTAATAAAGGATAATAGATTTCATTTTCTTGTAAAATCACCAGGAATCTCATTTTTTAAACTTGACTCTTTTTTGATTTCACCAGATGAGAGATATATGTTAACTCTTTCAGTTGGAGAGGGACATCCAATTTTAGAGATTTTTGAAATTGAGATGTTTTTTAATTTTGAGGGAAATGAGGAGTTAATAGATCCGATCTTCTCTTTAAATCCATATCCACTTTGGGCAAATTTTGAGGAGTGGAAAGGGGATAATATAATATTATCATCAGAGATTGATTTAACAAAAACAGAGGATGAGAGAGTTGCAGAGTTAGAGAAAGAGAGTTCAGATAGTAAAAGTGAGGTAAAGCTATTTAAATTCTCTTGGAGTGTTAAAACAGGAGAGTTAAAAAGGGTAGAGTAGGATTAGATTTTAAAAAAGTATGTAAAATTAAGACTCCATTGGTCAAATCCATCTATCCTTCCTCTATACCAATAATCAAATTTTCCCTTTAGATACTCAACTGTACTTTTAGAGTATCTAAAATCAACAGATATCTCTCTCCACCTATATCCAACTCCTAGCAAATATCCATAATCATAATCTTTTATCTCATGGTCCATTTCACCCCAACGAGTATAATCATCTTGATATTCATAACTATCATCAAAATCAATCTCTTCAAAACTAGTTTTATATTTTG
>JAFGXH010000344.1 GCA_016936735.1 bacterium | reverse complement strand
TTTACTAAATTTTCAAAAAAATTTAGCATATTCATTAGATTCAAGCTCATCTTTAATAAAATGTTTTATTTTTCTAAAGGCAAAGTCGTAACTATTCTCCTCATTTTTTAAAATATTTATCGCCTCTGTCTCCTGTATTCCAATACTATTAACACTATTATAACTATTTTCAAGCTCTATTTTTAACTCTTTTAGAGATTCATTATATTTATTATAAAACTCATAATTTTGATTATTTTCAAAACCCTTTAAAAGATCCTCTAAAGATATTATTCTATCTATTTTACTACCTTTTATAACTGTTGTTAGATTTCCTTTTGGAAAAAACTCTCTAAATTTAATCTCTTTTTTATCAATCTCAATCTGTATCGCTTTTGATACTTTTGATATTAATGATAATGTTTTTTCATCTATTTCGCTAAGCTCCTCAATAGCTTTCGCTCTTTTTAATCTTAACTCCTCTCTTATTGCATCTTTTTCACAAAATGTATCATAAGATATTTTAAAATTATCATACATTATTTTCCATATTGGAAGCTCTAAATATGATTTCATTGCTGTTAAAACTTTTAATCCAGCAGATTTTTTTTCACTACGAGTTGCCATATCTCTCCTAATAAATGAATAATTAATATCTGATTTTAATTAAAAAAATATAAACAATCAAGAAAATTATAGAAATAATCTATAATTAATAGAAAAATTATTACACCTATATGTATGAATTTAAGTTTTATAGATTTTAAGAAAAATATTATATGTATTTTTATTGTTTTTTATTTGACAATTTTGTTAATCACCATTACTATATCTATTATTTTTTTGGTAATCTATGAAAATTAATATTTCTAATGCAACTTTTTCATCAATTGTTGGAATCGGAGAGAAAGTAAAAAAGGCTGAATTAGAGAGTGGTGAAAAATATTTAGCTTTAAATAGAGGTGTAAATGCTGTTGTTGATATAAATCTTTCTGAAATAGTAAAACAGATTGATTTTAATTCTAAAGAGTTTCAGGTTTATGCCCCAACAAGAGGATTTAATAATTTAAGAGACTCTATTATTAATGAGTATTTTCAATCTAAAAAAGAGAAACTAAAAAATATTTCAATAACTCCTGGAGGAATGCCTGCCTTAGATTTAGTAATTCAGCTTGTTGATGCAAAAAGAGTTTTTTTCCCAAAATTATATTGGGGCTCATACTCAAAAATTGCAACAATTAGAGGAAAAAAATATCTTTTTTATAATGATTTATCAAATTTTGATAATCTATCAGAGGATGATCTTGTTTTTATTTGTGATCCAAATAATCCAACAGGGATAAAAATGGATGACCATTATCTTTTTGAATCAATAAAAGAGATAACTAAAAAGGGTGCAACAGTTCTATTTGATTCTCCATATAGAAAAATATTTTATGATGATGATTTTTTTGATAAGTTGTCTGAGATTGATAATGTTATAATTGTTGAATCTTTCTCTAAATGGATTGGTCTCTCTGGATTACGTGTTGGATTTATCTACTCAAACAATGATATTTTTAATAGTGAGTTAAATATAAGACTTTTGTATGAGTTTAATGGTATATCATCTGCTTCTCAAATTGTTGTTGATAAAATTATATCTACAAAAGAGGGAAAACTGGCTCACACTGAGTTTAGAAAAGAGACTATTAATAATATTCAACAAAATATTGATTTTTTAAAAAGAAACTCTCTATTAGTTGAGAATATTTATGAAAATAGATTACCTATTGGTATTTTTGCTGTTATAAATAGAGATGAGGATTTTCTGTTTAGAAATAGAATTGGTGCTGTTGGAATGGATAAATTCTGTTATTCAGATAAAGATATATATTCAAAATATTCAAGAGTCTCTGTCTCTGTGAAAAACTCTATTTTTACTGAATATTTAGGTAAAATTTTATAATGTTTCTGAAGTATTAAAATCATACCTCCATAAATATTAAAAACTATTAAATTTAGATATTTATATCTTGACTTTATTTAAAAAATTATAAATAATATTTTATTGTTAATCTTTTTTGGAGAATTTTATGAAAAGGACTCTATTTAACTCTTTTTTATTATTATTTTTTCTGTTTTCAACAATTGTTTACTCTAAAGGGGTTGTTGAAGAGCATGAAAAAGGTAAAGTTTGGTTTGTTACAATTGATAAACTTCCAACAACTTTAGAGGAGTTTACAGCATTAAGAGATGAGATTGCAGTAACACCTCAAGGTGGAATGGTATCTTGGCTTGTTGCACAACTTATTATGATTGATAATCCAGAATTAGGAGAACAGTGTGTTGTTATTACAACAGATAAAAGTCTTCTTGTTGAATCTTTTAAATTAAAACCAAAAGAACAAAGAACAAACGTAAAAGGTTGGCAACTTGGTAGCGAAGAGGTAAATAAAATGATGACTACCGGTTTTTCTGTTGATAAAGCATATGCAGCAAAAACATATGTTATTGGAACCTCTCATAAAGAGGAGTATAAACTTCCTGAACTTCCATTTAAATATATTGTAACAAACCATAGTATTCAAAAAAAAGGTGGTTTAAGTGGTGAATGGAATGATACTTGGCATGGTTTTGTAAATGAATCGGGAACAGATTCTGGAAAATTACCTTTTTTTGTAAAAAAAGATAGTAAAGGAATTTGGAAAATGTTCAAATCATCAAGTTTTTTTGCTGGAACAAAAGATCCAATTAAAAAAGTTGTAGATGATTTATAATATCTTTGTTGTATAGATAATTATATTTATCTTTAAAAAAGAGTCTATAAATTCATCTGAACTTCCCTTCTTTTTAAAATCCTCTTTTAATTTTTTATACTCATCTGTTTTTTTGAACTCTATAAACTGTCTCTCTTTAAATACTTCAAACTCTTTTATATTAAATTTTTTCTCCTTTTTTAATACCCCTTTATCTATCTCAAGTATTATATAGTTTTCATAACTGGAGGCATAACCCATATGAACATACTCAACCATTTTTCCATATGGAATTACTAATAATCCAGAAAACCAATCTACTAAAACCCTTTTATTATCAGAAAAAACATCATTTTTAACTGTTTTTCTTATTACATTAAAAGATTTATTACTTGATTTATCAGAAATCTCAACAACAATATCTTTTAATATTAATTCATTATTATCTATCTCAAATGTTGCAATATAACCTCTCCATAAAGCTGTTGAAACAACTTCACCTTTTGGTTTTTTTTCAGGATGCTCTTTAAAATATCCCTCTAATGGATTTGTATGAAGAGAGTAGTTCTCTCCATTATAAATAAGATTATCTGGATATTGAGCTGTTGCAAAAATATTAAAAGATAGAGTTATAAAAAATATACTAAAAATAGTTTTTAACATTTTATTCTCCTTAATATAATTAAACATAGCTTCAGTCTAAATAGTTTTTTTAATTTTGTCAAATTAATTATATTTTTATTTTAGTTTCTTTATATTTGGTCGATTAAAAAAAGGGAATCAATAATTTCAAGGAGGAGATTATGATAGATAACATTCAAAAAAATTTAGTACCATCAGAAAACTATCCACCAAAAAAAAATTTAAACAACACAGGTACTAATAGTTCAACTTTATCTAAAATAGAGGGAGTCTCAACTAATGCTGAAAATGAGATTATCACTATTAATAGTGATAAAGGTGGAGCTTTTGTTGGTGGAGCTTTTGAACTTGGAATTGATAGATATTTAGAGGAGGAGATAAAAACAGACAACTATAGTTTTAAAAGTGTTAAACAGTTATCATTTAATATCTCTTTTAATTTTTTGAAATATACAGAGGGAGAGTTAAGTGATGAGCAGAGTCAAAAAATATCAGAGATATTTCAAGGAGAGGATTTTGAGGAGTTAAAAAACTCATTTTTTGGATTAAATGAGGGTGAGAGTGGTTTCGAAAATTTTTCAAAAGAGCTTGATGATATTTTTGGAAAACTATCAGAAACACTAGAGCTTGATTCTAAATTTTTTGATGGAGTTAAAGATTTATATAGATTTGCAGCAACAATGTTTGTTGGAGCTGTTGAGGAGCATAAAACTCTTGAGAATATTCCCTCAAATATTAAAGATATTGCATCAAAATCTTTATCAACACTAGGCTATCTTGATGGGTTGAGTGGTAATAGTAATGGGATGATGGAGAAACTATATCAAAGTGCTCTTTTAAAACCAACAGATAGTAATTTAAATGAGATAAAATCTTTTATGGATATTCCTAAAGATAGAGAGGAGATTAATAACAGAGTTGCAAAACTTCTTCAATCTTTATCAAAACAGGCATCTATATTTGAAAAATTTTAAAATATCTAAAAACATATATAACAAAAAATCACTATATCATTTTTATATCTAACTCTCAATAATCTCTTGATTTTGAGCATTATATTAAAGTTATTTGTAAACCACTCTATTAATTTATAGCAAAAAGTTGAATTTATATACCATATTTATTGTAGAATTCTATTTTATTGTTTAGGTATTATGGAAGCGGTATTAATATCAGCAGGAAAATCAAGTAGAATGGGACAAGATAAGGCCTTAATGATTTCAAATGGAGAGTTATGGGGTATATCTATCATTAGAAAACTTCTTTTAGTTTGCGAAAAAGTTATTGTTGTTCTTGGGCATCATAAAAATGAGATAGAGAGTGCTTTAGTATCAAATTTAACTGATATTGAACTAAAATCAACTCTATTTGTTGAGAATATTAATCATGAGAATGGTATGTTCTCATCTATTCAATTTGGTTTTAGTTTTGTAAAAAAGGGGCAAGCATCCTTTTTTCATGTTATTGACCAACCATTTATCTCAAAAGAGCTATATATAAATCTAAATAAAAAATGGTCTCAAATAATTGAAAATGGCTTAGATTATCACTATATTCAACCTACATATAATAATAAAAAAGGACATCCAATAATATTTTCACCAAACTCTATTAATAAAATAGTAGAGGCAGACTCAAACTCTAATTTAAAAATAGTTATGGATTCACTAATAAATGGAGATTATTTAATAACAGATGACTCTACTATACTGCATAATATAAATAGTAAAGATGAATTAAATAAAGAGTTTAGATAATTATCAATAAT
>JAFGXH010000343.1 GCA_016936735.1 bacterium | reverse complement strand
TGTTTCAAAAATAGAGCTATTATATATCTATTCTTTTAGCTATTAAAATAATTCTATAATTAATTTAAAAATTATTTTACTTAAAAAAATAACATTTAAAGTCTTAATATTTTAATAGCTTTAAATTATAATATTTTTTGCTGTTTATAAAAACTTTATTATACTATTCTTTCAATATAGTTTAATAAATCACTTAGTGTATTAATTTGATTAAATGATGATTGTGTAAATCTAAATTCAAAATGCTCCTCTATTTTCATAAAAGCCTGTTTTAATAAAAGCTCTGAAATTTTTAAATCATCTCTTAAATTTAGAGTCTCAACTAAATCAGATTCAGATATTTTAAGCTCATGTGATAATATTGGAGCAATCTCTTCAAATATATGCTCTTTTGTATATCTCATATTCACTCCAGAATCAAAAATAATACTACTATTTATCACAAACTAAATTAAAAATAAAGAGAAAGATATTAGTTATTTAAATTATTCTCAAAATGTTCTGCAAGTCTATTCATAAACTGCTCTGTTAACTCAATATTAAAATATTTTGCAATTTTTATAACATACTCATAGTAAACAATACCTCTACTATCAAGATATTGAGCAGAAAAAATCAATCTTTTTATAACCTCTTCACGTAAAACAGTCTCTGTAACATTTTCAGGAAGAAGATAACTCATATATTTAACTGCATCATGTTGTCCATTATATATAAATAGAATAAAAAATGGATATTTTGCATCAATAAGAGTTATATAATCTCTCAAATTTCTCTCCAGATTATCCTCTGAACCAAAAAATTGGAAATCCTCTTCTTTATAAAAAATTGGCTGAAACCTAAATAGATAAGACTCTACATAACTACTTTTTTCTAAAAAAGAGCATATATTATTAAAAAGAGATATATCTTTATAGGCCTTTCTAACAGGTGAAACAGGTATCTCAAAAACAACAAGTTCACCCTTCTCAACAAGAGGTAGATTTCTTTCAATTCTTAACCACTCATAATCTAAAAAATATTTAGCAATATATAGTTGATTATAAAATTTAGGGATTATCTCCTCTGCAAAAATAAAATCAACATAACTCTCAATCTCTAAACCATCAACAAAAATAAATCTTAAATTACCCTCAGTTGCCAAATATGATAGAAAATTTGAGTCATAACTATTGTTTAAGTCAAGATTTATTGCTATTTGATATGAGTTATCCTCAGTTTGAAATAGAAAATATAGTGCAATATGGTTTGGAAAAGGAAGAATAAAGTTTACAGATATTCCAGATATATCATTTAAAAGAGTTTTTTTATCCTGTGGAGTGTTAACCCATATCTGAAAAGAGTCTTCATCACTATTATAAAAATATGAGACTCTTCCAGGTTGTGATATTTTTTTTCTTAAAAATGACTCTTTTTTCTCTAAATCTGAATAGTTTATTGATAAAAATCTATCTGTTTTTAAGCCATCCTTTAACTCTGACCATTTTTGAGATTTAAAATAGAAATCTTTTACTGTTTTAATTCCACTCTCATTACCAATTAATGTTTTGTATAGTGTTCTAACTTGTGAATCATTAAGGGAGAGATGTTCAAGAGTATAAAATAGAAGAGCATTAGACTCTTTTGTATTAACAATTGATATAACTTTTATAAAAAACTCTATCTCTTCTGGTTGAATATAGAATAGACTTTGGTATAGAAAATCTATAAATTCAGGAGTATTATTTTTTACATATAAATAATATAACTCTCTAATATCATCCTGCTCCCACTCCATTACTACTCTAAAAAGAGGATAAAATAGTTTTTTTTCATAGTGATTAGATGCTAAAATTATTAAAACAGAGGCTTTTCTAAAATCAATATCATCTGATTGAGAGTAGCTTAATACTATTGATGTTAAATAGTCATCCCACTCATTAAAAACATATAGTGATTCATTAATATCCTCTCCTAAAGAGCCATTATAAATTGCATCTTCAAGTAGTTCAAGCTGTTTCTGTATATTCATTTAACATCCCAAAAAATTAAACAGATATTTATACACCATCCAGTCTATTTTTTCTAGAGGTTTTAATAGTTATATATTTTAAAAATATATTTTTTTATCTATCAACTTTGAGTGATTATTAAGAAAATTCAGATGAAACTACATATTAACTAAAGTGTATGTTATTGGAATAGAGAACTCCCAACTACTCATATTAAGTGTTTCTGGAATTGGTGGAAAACTACCTATTTTTTCTATTAATTTAATTGCACTTTCATCAAGTATCTCATAGCCAGAGCTTTTTTTTAATTTAACGCTCTCAATCTTTCCATTTTTTAATACTTTAAAAAAAAGTAACACCTGTCCCTCCATTCTTAAACGCTGAGCCTTTTTAGGATATACTCTATTTTTCTGAATTTTAGATTGAATAGCATTTAAATAGTCTGCCTTATCTTTACTATTATCATATATCTCTTTTTTATTTACTGTTGTGGTGATATCTGAATTATCTATTTTGTTATTAATAGCTACATTTTTACTATCTATATTGCTATTCTCTGAATTGTTCTGATTGTTTTGAGTTAGTTCAACACTCTTTTTTTCAGGAATCTCCTCTTTTTTAGCAATAGTTTCCTCTTTATTTTGAGATTTCTCTGAATTCTTTGAAGTCTCATTTTGGGGGTGGGTTCTCTCATTTTTATTTGTTGCTTTGCTTTTATCTATTTTAGGGCCACTTTTTTTCTCTTTTTTAATTTTTTGAGGCTCTACTTTTTCTACTTTATTGTTATTTACCTGTTCACTTATATTTTGGGGGTTATTTTTATCTTTTATATCTGAGTTTTGTTCAATTTTATCAAGTGAGTTGCTATTTTGCTGAATAGCCTGTTTAAATCTAATATTGATTTTATTAACTATTTTTTTCTCTGTTTTTAACTCCTGTTTTATAGGGATTGTTAATAAAACAGCATGAATAGTTGTTATTGGTAAAAGAATTAATATAAATTTAAAATTAATAGATTTTATCACTTGATAATTTCC
>JAFGXH010000342.1 GCA_016936735.1 bacterium | reverse complement strand
TACAGAGAGTGGAACTGTTTTTTCAGATAGTTTTTTTGAAAGAGTTTATGAGATAATATTTTAATTTTATTTACTAAAAAGAGGAAAAATTTTTTTTGTATATATATTTTATTTATTTAAATATAAAAATAGTAATATAGGAGATTTATGAGATATATTTTAGTTGTTACCCTTTTTTTGATAATTGTTAATCCATTATTAGCAAATGGAGGAAGAGCTTGGGGAATAAATAGTGTTTCTCAGGGGCGTGCTGGAGCACAAACAGCAGTTGTTGATGATTACTCCGCTGCATACTATAATCCAGCCAAATTACCACTTATTGGTTCTAGTAGTGGGGTTGGATTGGGTTATAATTTTATGAATCTTGAGTTTACAGCTCCAGATGGAGATGGGGAGACTCCAGAGACTCCTAATAATCATTATACATTGAATTTTGGATTCACTATACCTGTTTTTGATTTTAAAGGGTATAAATTAACTCTTGGTATGAGCTATTTTGGTGTTGAGGATAAAATTGCAAGTATTGAGGTTTTTGATGAGAAAAAATATCAATATCATCCATATCACTCTCAACTAAATACAATTCAGATGAATGCAGGAGTAGGATTTTATATATCAAAACTTTTATCAATTGGTTTCGGAATATCTCAAATGGTATCTGTGAAAGGGGAGACATCTGTATATTTTGAGTATAAAGATAATAATGAGTCTAAGATATTAAATAAAGATCTATATCTTGGTGTAACTCATAAAATAGCATATTTATTCTCAATTTTTGGTGAATATAATAGTTTTTCCTATGGTTTAGTTTATAGAGAGGCTCAATCTTTACCATACACAATTCCTGCATCAATAACTTTAAAAGATATGAATGGTTCTGGAAAAGATGCAAATATTGACCTATTTATTGAAGGAATTGGATTCTGGAGTCCTCCTAAAATTGAGTTTGGATTATCATATCTATTTAAAAATATATCTTTGACTCTATTTGCAAATTTTTATTATGAGTTTTGGAGCGAAGCTCCAAAACCATACTCAATCACCTCTATTAACTCAGATATGACTCTTTTAAAAATAGAGGATTTACAAAATAGAGTTGGTACTGTTAAATTTAGAGATATATTAAAAGTTGCAGTGGGTTTTAGCAAAATATTTGATGATATAAGTATAAATAGTGGTTTTTCATACACTCCAAGAACAATTGAGTCTCATGATGGATTAACAAACTATATTGACCAAGATTCATATAGTATCTCTTTAGGTTTATCCTATAAAATAAATAATCTTATATTAAATACATCCTATGCCCTAATAATTCATCCAACAGAGAGCGAAAATAGTGATTTGTATGGTGGAGTAGTTGAGTTTGGTGGCAATATTCATTTAATATCTTTTGAGATAGGTTATAAAAACTAAAATAGACATGAAAGAGTTTATAGATATTTTGTAACTATTCAGCGGAAACTGGTTTTAGCTATTTTTTTTAAATTTTAAAAGAACCCCCACCCTAAATCCCTCCCCAATACTTGGAGAGGGACTTGAAAAGTAGGTAAAATCCTGATTTTATTTACTAAAAAGAAGAAAAAGAAGGGAAAAGAAAAAAATAGTTTTTTATCTAAAATTTAAATTCCGCTGAATAGTTACGTTTTTTTTATTAGTAGGATAATATTATTATGTATTTATAGGGAAATATTATGAGAGTTAAATTTAGTTTACAAAGTGATAAAAATATATCACTTCAAACAGGATATTCATATCAAATTCAGAGTTTTATTTATGATTTATTAAAAAAAACACCACTTAAAAATTTTCATGATACTGGTTTTAAATATGATGTAAACCAATTTAAGCTATTTACATTTAGTAATATTTTGGAAAAAGCAGTTTTTGATAGGGATAAAAAGCTATTTAAATTTAAAAATAAAATTAGTTTTATACTATCATCACCTTTTGATGAGCTTTTGGAACAGGTTACTAGAACTATTTTTGATAAAGATAGTTTTTATATTGGTGGAAATCAATTATATCTCTCCTCTGTTGAGATTATAAGGGTAAAACAGGTGAAAGAGAGCTCTATAAAAATAACAACAGTAACTCCAATAGAGATTCATAAAACCTATGAGGATGAGTTTGGAAAAAATAAAACATACTATTTTAATCCAACAGATTCTGAGTTTTCTGAAAGAGTGAATGATAATATTAGAAAAAAATGGCTTGCCTTTTATGGAAAAGATAGTTGCCCATACTCAATTACAATCTCTCCTATAAAAAAAGAGTTATTAAGAGAGAAAATACAGAGTTTTAAAGGGATTGTTGTAAAGGGTTGGCAAGGGGAGTTTTTACTTTCTGGTGATTCAGAGCTTATCTCTTTTGCATTAGAGTGTGGTCTTGGTGGGAGAAACTCTGCTGGATTTGGAATGATTGATATTTATAGTGAAGATTGAAAAATAGACTCAATTTGACATGAATTCAAGTTTTTAATATTATTTAAGAAAAATCTACACTAAAAAAATAGAAAATAAAAAGATATCTAGTTTGTTATAAAATCTACACAATTTATTTGTGAAAAAAGTTGAATAATCTATTATATTTATATTAGAATTTGTAAAACATCTGTAATTTTAAGGGATTATGTAGTTTTTGTTAAATTTGACATTTCATTACATATTTGATATAATTAACACTTGCAGGAGGTGTTATGAGTGAAGAGATTAAGGATGAGTTGGTACTCCTCTCTGATAGCAAAGAGAAGAGTTGTGAAGTGTGCTCTAAAGTGTTTATTCCTAGAATACCATCAATACACATTATAGAGGATGAGAAAAAAATAAAATATGTATGTTCTCTTCAGTGTAGAACAAGCTATTTTAATAAAAATATACAGACTCAACAGTGTAACTATTGTGGAAAAGAGTTTAAACCTAAGTATGCTTTTCAAACTTTTCAAACAAAGGGTGGACCAATATACTATTTCTGTTCTCTTGAGTGTCAACGTAGTTTTTTGGATGAGTTAAAAAAGGAGGCTCTTAAAAAAGAGGGAATTGAGAAAATGACAGATGCAACGAGAAAAATAGCTGTTTTTACTCAAAAAGGAGGAACAGGAAAAACAACATCTGCTCTCAATTTATCTGTTGCACTATCTGAAATGGGTTATAAAGTTTTATTAGTTGATGGTGACCCTCAAGGAAATATTGCAATCTCTTTTGGTCTTAAAAATACAGATAGAATGAAAAATCTGTATGATGTTTTTGTTGAAGAGAATTTTCCAGAAGACTCTCTTATTAAAAAAACAAAGAATCTACATTTAGTTATATCTGATAGAAGACTTGCCGCTATTAATATTATTCTTGCAAGAGATCAAGAGTCTAAAAATAGACATAAAGTTCTCCAGCAGAAGCTTGGTTTTATTGAAAAAGAGTATGATTTTATTATTTTAGACTGTAGTCCAGCCTTAAGTGTTTTAAATCATAATCTTCTATATTTTGCAGAGGAGGTTTTAATCCCTGTCTCTTGTGACTATCTCTCTTTAGCTGGTTTAAAACAGGTTATGACAACATTAGATGATGTTAGAAAATATTTTAATCACTCAATTGAGATTATTGGAATTGTTCCTACTTTTTATATTGCAAACCAAAAAGTCTCTAAAAAAGTTGTTCATGATTTGAGAAATCAGTTTCATGATTTAGTTTTAGCTCCAATTAGAGAGAGTGTTAGTATTAGAATGAGTGCTTTTGAAAAAGTGGCTGTTGTATCATCAGTAAAACATCAGAAAAGTGCAGGGGAGGCCGATTATCATGCTCTTGCAGATACAATAAGCAAAAGAAAAACAGAGAAAAGAAGAAAATAGGGTTTTTAATTTTTAATAGAGTTAAAAAAAAGATAAATTTAGAGTTTTGAGGTATAAATAATGGTTGATGCAATTGAAACCCTTTATGGGACAGATGATGAATCTTCAAAAGAGAATAACTATAAAGTTATTACAATATCTTTATATAAAGAGGATTTAGAACTACTTGATGAGTATGTTTCTGAGTTAAAAAAAAATGGTCATAAGCGAATGAATAAATCACGAGTTATTAGATATGCACTTCGTTCTTTAGATATTACACAGATACCAAAAGATCAATAATGGGACCTATTCTATATCTTTTAAAAATATCATATCATTTTTTATGGACTGTTTTTATATCTTTTTTCTTAACATCATTTTTATTAGATAATGGTGATAATTCAATATTTTTTAATATTTCTCCTAAAAATTATGAGAAAGAGATAACAAAAGATATAAAAACTTTTATTAATAGTAAAAAAAATGAGAGTGCTCTCTCAATTAAAAAGTATGGAACCTCTTTTTATCCTGTGTTTTTTAAACTTTTAAAAAATGATGTTGCTCATAAAGATGAATATATTGAATTATATAAAAAAACAATTCCTAATCTATTAAATATTCAAGAGCAAAACTCCTATGACATAACATACTATATTCAAGAGTGGGAAAAAATAGAGGCTACATATACAAAAGAGAGAGTTGCTTTTATTTTAAATTTGTGGAAAACCTCTCTATTATCAACAGAAAATCTTTTAATAGAGTTAAATAAAATTGGCTCTATTTCAGTTCAAGTTTTACCATTTTTTCTTGTTGATGAGTTTTCATATAGTGATTTTAATAAAATAGAGCCTTTATTAAAGTTTTTAGTTGCAATTACCCCAAGTTTTCCCTTTAAAGAGTCTGACTTTAGTGTCAAAAGTGAGGAGATTTGGGATTGGTGGAGAGGTTTTGTAATTGAGAATAGATACTATTATCTACCTAATACATTATCTCTATATATAAAAGTTTTGTTAACACAAACAGAGTTCTATAAATGGCTTCAACAGGTTTTTACAATAAGTTTTGGTACAATAAATGGAGAATCTGTTTTTGTTGTTATGGAGAACTATTTTCTAGCAACTCTTTTAAGCATATTCTCTATTATAATTTTTTCATATTTTATATCATCTAAAATAGTACTTATTTTTTATAAAAATAGTAAAAACTCCTTTTTTAAAGCTATTAATTTTATACTTACAACTTTTACACTACTACCTCTTGCACTACTACCAATTATATTTTGGGCTATAAATCAATTTGTTGATATAGAACGAGGAT
>JAFGXH010000341.1 GCA_016936735.1 bacterium | reverse complement strand
CCTTGTGAATCTAATCCTTGTACTGAAGAGAATAGAACAACTTGTGTTGCAACTGGTAATGAGATAGGAATGTTTAGTTGCTCTTGTGATAATGGATATGTTTTAGAGAATGGTGTTTGTGTTGTTCAAACAGTTCCAACAGGATGTTTAAGATATCAATCTGCATTAGATTTATCAGGAAATGAGCTTAAGATAGAGCTACGAAGATTGACTGGTTTAAATTATGATGGTGTTGGATATAGTAGTGCAAGAGATTATATGTATGATGATATTGATAATGTAAGTGGAAAAGGAGTTCAATGTGTCTATACAGGTCTTTGGAACAACTCTATCAACTGTGAACACACTTGGCCACAAAGTATGGGAGCAGAAGGGGATGCAAAATCAGATATTCATCATCTTTTTCCAACAAACTCAAGTGTTAACTCCTCAAGAGGAAATCTTCCTTTTGGAGTTGCAGTAAGTGATGTTGATACATATTGTAATGATGATGATACATATTGTAGTAAACGTGGTGATAATAGTAATGGAACAACTATTTTTGAACCTGCAGACCAACATAAAGGGGATGTTGCAAGAGCAATGTTCTATTTTGCTATAAGATATAATAATCCATCAAACTTTATAAATACAGCAGGACAAGCACAACTATTTAAAGAGTGGAATCAACTAGATCCTGTCTCTCAAAAAGAGCTTGACAGAAATGATAGCATTGAGAGAATTCAAAATAATAGAAACCCTTTTGTTGATTGTCCAATGTTAATTGATAGAGTCTCTTTTTAAAAAATGAATTATTACTCATCTTTTTTTCTCCAACCACCAAAAAGAGTCTGCTCATAACCATTTGCTCTCATATCATTTGCTTTATAGTAGGCCTGTTCCACCTGTCGTTGACGCTCCTCTCTTTGAGCTTTTTCAGAACTACTTGGAGCATAGTTACTATCTGATGAGGATGATGAGTTTATTGATGATGGTGAGAATAGACCATATAGAACTAAGAATAGAAAAAGTATATTAAATATCACACTCCAGCCACCAATATAGTTTATAAACAGATCTAAAAGAAGAGATCCACCTCCAAAAACTAAAGATGAAGCAAAGATGTAAAATATAAGAACAAATAGAGAATAAAAAATATATGGAGTCCAAAAGAGTATATTTTTTCCAACATGATAGAAAAGTTTGAATATAGTTGCCACTAAAAAGTAAAAAAATATTAACAATGGAATATATATAAATGTTGAGTTAATTTTTCCAAAACTCCATAAAAGTGCACTATCATTTGCTAAAATAGCAATAAAAAAACCTACTACGACTCCAGCAAAAGAGGCAGTTTTACGAAAATATTGGGATACTCTTGCTCCAAAATAGTAATATTCATCAATATTTGGGAAAAAAATCTTTACAAACAGGATATATATTAAAAAAGATAAAAGTAGATATATGTATAAAAAGTAGCCCTTTATTTTAAATATCTCTAAAAAAGAGTAGACTTTTAAATGTTTGTAGCTTTTATTAAACGAAAGTTGTAAACCTTTCACACTTTTTTTTATGGAGGGGGTTAAAAAATCTGATATAGTCGGAACTCTATCACTAATTAAAAAAAATGGAACAGTTTTTTTTTCAAAAGATTTTACTCCACCAATTTTTCCATCCTCAAATTTCACTTTTGTTTTATAGGCTGTTTTTGATGGAAATTTATCTTTTTGTGGAGTTACTATCTCATCTTTCTCTAGTTTTACAGTTTTTTTATCAGAAATAGCAACTAAACTCCCTTTTGGAAGATAGTTTACCTCTTTAAAAACTCTATTTTCTGATTTTAAAATAGTCTCATCCTCTCTGTAAAAACTAAAACTAATTAATCCAAAAATATAGATTGCAACAGAGATAAAAATTAAAATTGATAAAACAACATAAAAACTAGATTTTAAAACAGCTTTTTTATACTCTTTTTTAAAGAAATCCTCCAATAAAGCTTTATTTAGAGACTCCATTTTTTTGCTCATGTTTATCCTGCTGGCCAACCAAACGTTCTTCCACCCATAAGATGCATGTGAATATGAAAAACAGTTTGACCTCCATCCTCATTACAGTTCATTACTAATCGATAACCACTATCTAAACCTCTATCTTTTGCAATTTTTTGTGCAACCATAGTTAGCTTTCCAATTAGGTAACTATCTTCACTCTCTAATTTATCAATAGAGGCAATATGTTTTTTAGGGATAATTAATACATGTGTTGGAGCCTGTGGATTTAAATCATTAAATGCACAAACCTCATCATCATCATAAACTTTCTCTGTTAAAATTTGATCAAAAGCGATTTTACAAAAAATACAGTTATCCATAAAACTCCTTAAAATAAAGTTAATCAACAACAAAAAACATTTTAATAATTTTTATTAATAAAACTATCTTACTCCAACAACAAAAGAGAAACCACCTGCAACTAAAACAAAAAATATTGTTGGAATAATAATAACTATAATCATATCTAAAATAGAGATAAT
>JAFGXH010000340.1 GCA_016936735.1 bacterium | reverse complement strand
TTCTTTTAATGGAGATGATATGAAAAACTATTATGATTATTGGTGTGAAGGTATTGAGTATCAAAACTGTTTCTATTGGGAGGATGCAATTGACTCTTTTAAAGAGGCTTTAAATATTGATAAAACTGCAGATATCTATTTTAGACTTGTTGATTGTTATAGAGCATTAGGAAAAGTGATGCAGGCTGAATATTGCCAATATATGGCTCACTCTTTAAGAGTAGATGATTTTTCTAAAGAGGAGAGTTTTATTGATGAAACATTATTATTAGAAAATAGTGAATCTATTGATGATTTTAATACAGATATAGATACTATTGAGAGTGATTTAGAGATTATTAAAAAAAATATTATTATACTTTATGCTAAAAATAGTAAAAATATTGATAATTCAGCTTTTAAAAATAGCTATAATAGTAAAAATTTTGAAAAAAAGTCTGAAAAAAATATTTTAGAGGATATAAGTTTGAAAAAATTTAAAAAAATGATTCTTGATTATGCTTTTAGAAAAAAAACTTTAGTTATTAAAAACTATTTTGAGTTACAACCTCAAAGTAGCCTTAAAACAACTGGATATTAGGAGGATTTATGGAACATTTTTTACTTTTTTTACTCCTTTTATCTCTTCTTAAAGTAAACTCATTTTAAATAACACTATTCAGGTTTTTTTTTCATTCAGTAGGTTAAAACCCACTGTTCATTTCTTTTTTCTTCATTCAGTAGGTTAAAACCCACTGTTCATTTATGTGTTTTATCTATTTATAACTATTTTTTTATGTAGATTTTTCTTAAAATCTAAAAAACTTAAATTCATACCTACCGATTTTTTAGAAAATATATAAAATTATAAAAAATAGAAAAAAACAGAATTTAACTATAAAATTAAATAAGAAAACTCTATTTTGTTAAAAAGATTAGAAAAATTTAGATAAAAAATCGGTTAATTTATTGACTAGAGATTGTTTAGGATTTATAATCAGATTTTATAATTTGGAGAGTTTTATGAAGGGTGAAATTCAGATTTATACTGGAGATTGTAAAGGTAAAACAACTGCTGCTATTGGCTTGGTTATTCGTGCAACAGGTCAAGGATTAAAAACTGCATTTCTATATTTTGATAAAGGTGGTGGAGATTATGGAGAAAGAAAAATATTTGATTCTCTTGGAATTCACTATATTGTAACAGGTGTTAATCGAATTCTTGATGATGGCTCTTTTAGATTCTCTGTTACTGATGAGGATAAAGAGGAGGGAAAAAAAGCACTTAAAACTCTTCTTCAACTTTTTGAACAGAGTTATGATATTATTGTTTGTGATGAGATAAATGTCTCAACTGCAATTGGAATTCTTGAAGAGAGTGATGTTTTAGATGTTTTATCTAAAAAACCTGAATCAACAGAGCTTGTTTTAACAGGAAGATATGCTCCAGAATCATTTGTAGAGTTGGCATCTCTTGTAACTGAAATGAAACAGATTAAACACTATTTTGAGTCTGGAATTGGCTCAAGAAAGGGAATTGAGTTTTAAAACTATTTTTTTATCTTCAAAAAATAAAACTGTCATTTCAATTTAACTGGAAAAATATATGCTAATTTTAGTTTTAATCTGTTTTTAACAGATTTTTACATAATTTATAAAAAAACTATTTTTATAAAAATATTTTAAGGAGTTAAATGTCTGATCAGGAGAAAACGCAACAACCGACCGAGCATAGGCGGGAGGAGTTCCGCAAAAAGGGGGATGTTGCAAAATCAAGAGAGCTTGTCTCTATTGGTGTTCTTCTTGCTGGTTTTTTAGCTCTCTATTTTTTTGTTGGATGGATGATTGAGCTTTATAATGAGCTTCAACTATTCACTTTTCAAAGAATTAACTTCTCTGTAAAATCAGATAATATTGGTCAGGTTTTATCATTTCCTGTTTTTCAAATGTTTAAAATGTTAATGCCATTTTTTATAGCAGTGATTGTTGTTGCTATTGCTGCAAATGTTGGACAAACAGGATTTTTAGTTTCAGAAAATGCTTTTAAATTTGATTTTAGTCGAATTAATCCAGCAAGTAAATTTAAACAGATTTTTTTCTCAAAACAGAGCTTTTTTGAGCTATTTAAAGCTATTTTAAAACTTGCAATAGTTGGTTTACTATCTTGGTTTGTTATTTTATCCTCAATTGGTCTTATTATTGATAGTTTACAGCGTCAAATTCCTGACATATTGTCAATAACAGGTTCATTTGTTTTTAAATTAGTTCTTAACTCTTTAATTCTTTTACTATTTTTAGGATTTGCAGATTTTATATTTCAAAAACTTCAAATGGAAGAGAAAATGAAAATGACTCATCAAGAGGTAAAAGATGAGTATAAACAGATGGAGGGAGATCCTTTTATTAAATCAAAAAGAAGAAGCAAACAGCGTGAAATATCAATGAATAGAATGATGCAAGAGGTTCCACAGGCAGATGTTATTGTAACAAACCCAACTCACTTTGCTGTTGCTTTAAGATATGATAGAAAAAAAGATAGAGCCCCTATTGTTGTTGCAAAAGGGGCAGATTTTATGGCTCAAAAAATAAAGGAGGTTGCAAGAGAGAGTGGTGTTCAAATTGTGGAAAATAAAATGTTAGCAAGAGCACTGTATTGGAATGTTGAGATTGGTGATTCAATACCTGAATCACTTTTCAAAGCTGTTGCAGAGCTTTTAGCTTATGTTTATAAAATAAATAGAGAAAAGGGTAGAAGATGGCTGAGTTAACTATACAGAGAGAGTTTCCATTAAGCAGTTTTATCAAAAGAAACTCAAATGCAATACTTGCATCTCTTGTAATTGGTGTATTGCTGTTAATGATTATCCCTGTTCCAACATTTTTGCTTGATTTTTTCTTTGTTTTAAATATCACATCAGGATTAACAATTTTAGTTTTATCAATATATATCAATAAACCACTAGATTTCTCAACTTTTCCCTCTGTTTTACTATTCACAACACTTTTTAGACTGGGTTTAAATATATCATCAACAAGGTTAATTCTTTTAAATGGTGATCAAGGTGGTTCTGCTGCTGGTAAAATTATTGAGACATTTGGAGCTTTTGTTGTTGGTGGAAACTATGTTGTTGGTATTATTATATTTATAATACTTATTTTGATTAACTTTATTGTTATTACAAAAGGTTCTGGCCGTATTGCAGAGGTTGCTGCAAGATTTACTCTTGATGCTATGCCTGGGAAACAGATGGCAATAGATGCAGATTTATCCTCTGGTTTAATTGATGAGGAGACTGCAAAAAAAAGAAGAAAAGAGGTTTCTCAAGAGTCTGATTTTTATGGTGCAATGGATGGTGCATCAAAATTTGTTCGTGGTGATGCAATTGTTGGTATAATAATCACTTTTGTTAATGTTATTGGTGGTTTAATTGTTGGTGTTTTTCAAAAAGGATTATCTTTTGGGGATGCAGGAAAAAACTACACTATATTAACAATTGGTGATGGTTTAGTTTCTCAAATTCCATCTTTAGTTATATCAACTGCAACAGGTATTATTGTTTCTCGTATTGCAACAGAGAAAACCTTTGGTGTTGATGTTGGTAGTCAGATTCTTAAAAACAGAAAAGTTTTATATCTTGTTTCTGGAATATTGATTCTTTTTATGTTAATTCCTGGAATGCCAAAACTTCTATTTCTATTTACAGCAGTTATTTTAGCAGCTTATGGCTACTTTGCAAAGCGGGAAGTGGATGCTGAAGACTCTAAAACCACCTCAAAAAAAACAGGCTCTCCTGCTTTACCAAATGGAGCTCCATCAGGAACTCCTGCAGAAAAAACAAAAACTGAAGAGGAGCAGTTAGAGGGACTTTTAGGAGTTGATCTTGCAGAATTAGAGGTTGGTTATGGATTAATTCCACTTGTTGATACTGCTCAAGATGGTCGTTTAATAGAACGAATTAAGGGATTAAGAAAACAGTTTGCCTCTTCACTTGGAATAATTATCCCTTCAATTCATATTAGAGATAATTTAAGACTTCAGCCAGAGGAGTATGTTTTCATGATAAAGGGGAGTGAAATAGGTCGCTATAAAGTATTTACAGATAAATTGATGGCTATGGCTCCAGATGGAATTGATATGCAATTAATAAAAGGAGAACAGACAAAAGAGCCAGCTTTTGGTTTAGATGCTGTTTGGATTACTCCAAAAGATAAAAATAGAGCTGAGGCTTTAGGTTTTACTGTTGTTGATGTTGCAACAGTTATTTCAACACATTTAACAGAGTTGATTAGAAAGAATTCACATAAAATTATTGGTCGAGAGGAGGTTAGAAAACTTCTTGATATATTCTCCAAAAAGAATGCAAAACTTGTTGAGGAGCTTATTCCAACACATTTTTCACTTGGAGAATTGGTTACACTTCTTAAAAATCTTCTTTATGAAGGGATTTCTATAAAAGATCTACACTCAATTCTTGAAACAGTATCTGATAATATTCATAAAACAAAAAATGTTGATATTTTAACAGAGTTTGTAAGGCAAAATCTTGCAGGATATATCACTGCTCAATTCTCAACAGATAAAACTATTTATGTTTTAATGCTTTCGCCACAATTAGAGGAGCAGATTAGAGCCTCTCTAAAAAGTAGTGATGGTCAAATTACAATATCTCTTCCACCTAAAAAGGCTGAATCTTTAATTCAGGATTTAACACAGGCTAAACCATATTTTGAGAATTTTGGGGCACAACCGCTTATTTTAGTTGCCCCAGAGTTAAGGCGTGGTATTAAAAACTATATAGATAGATTTATTGCTGGATATAATGTGATATCCTATAATGAGATATCTGGAAGTGTTGAGATTAAACCTATTGCATCACTTGATTAATCTTTTATAAATTCATTAAAAACTAATTATATAATGGGTTTGATAATAAGTCTAATTATGTATGTTTAAATTATTATGTAAAATATGTTAAAAATTCAATATTTTATAAATATTTA
>JAFGXH010000040.1 GCA_016936735.1 bacterium | reverse complement strand
GATATATTTTATATATTTGTATAAGAGGTTAAATGATTTTTTGGCTAAATTCATTCTTTTTAAGCTATTCTCAAATATTTTTTTCATATAAAATTTGGCTTGGGGTTGTTATTTTTTTTGCAACATTTTTCTCTCCATGGGTTGGGATTGGAGGAATTATATCATTAATAATTGCAATAGCTTTTGCAAAAGTAATGAGATATAGTAGAGATTTTATAGAGAAGGGTTATTTAACATTTAACTCTTTATTAATTGGTTTGGAAATTGCCTATTTTTTTAAACCAAATATAGCATCAATAGTATTAATTATTATTGCATCAATTGGAACTGTTTTAGCAACAGTTGTTTTAAATCATCTATTTTCACTCTATTTTAATATCCCATCAATGGCGATGCCTTTTGTTATTAATAGTGTTTTATTATATTTTGCAACCTATCACTATATAGGACTTAAGCTTCACACTCCTTTAACACTATTTAATTTTAAAAATATTTTCCCAGAGATAGTTGAGATATATTTTCACTCATTAGGAGCTCTGTTTTTTCAAAATTCACTAATATCTGGAGTTATTATAGCCCTAATTATTCTAATTTACTCCCCTATTTTTACCCTATTTTCTGTTATTGGTTTTGCAACAGGTGTTATTTTTTACTCTCTTATGGGAGGTGCAATATTAGGTATTGGTTTCTCTTTTATTGGTTTTAATTTTATACTTGCATCTGCAGCAATTGGAACTATATTTTTTGTTGCATCAAAATCCTCAATAATTTTATCAATTTTTGCCTCAATAATTACAGCTCTTCTTGCCTCAGCAATAAAAACATTTGTATTGTTTTATGGTATGCCTGTTTTTGCACTTCCATTTCATTTAGCTATATTTTTAATTATTCTGTCATTTAGATTACGAGGAGTTGATAGAGATCCAAAATTAGTTGATTTTGTTCCAGGAAAACCTGAAGAGAATCTATTCTATTACTATAATAATATTGCTAGATTTAACTTAGAATTGATACAAAATCAGCTTCTTTTACCATTTAGAGAGCAATGGATTGTTTCTCAAGGGGTTGATGGAGAGTTTACACATAAAGAGAATTGGAGATGGGCATTAGATTTTCAAAAATTAACTCATAATGGGGCTGTTTTTGAAGGAGAGGGGGTTAAAAAATCTGACTATCCAACATTTGGAGCACAGATTTTAGCTCCAATTGCAGGAACTGTTGTTGCTTTAGAAAACTCTATTATTGATAATGAGATTGGAGAGATTAATACTATTGAAAATTGGGGAAACTATGTTTTAATACATTGCGGATTCTCTGTTTATGTTAAAGTTGCTCACTTAAAAGAGAACTCTATAACAGTTAAAGTTGGTGATATTTTAAAAGAGGGAGATTTTATAGGATTAGCAGGTAACTCTGGTCGCTCACCATATCCTCATCTTCATTTTCAACTTCAATTTCTTCCATATATTGGCTCTGAAACACTTAAATTCTCATTTAAAAATCTTATACTAAAAGATGAAACCTCTAAAAAAATAGTAAAAACAGATTATATTCCACAAAAGGGAGATATTGTATCATATTTTGAAAAAGACCACTCTTTTGCAAACTCTTTTAGATTGGATGCTGGTTTTAAATACACTTTCCACATCAAAAAAAATGATAACAAAGATGAAAATTCAAACGAAAATAGTAGATATTTAATGAACAATGGCTTCCAACCCATTGAAGATAAAACAAAAAATGAAAATATAAAAAGTGAAATAGAGATTATTGAAAGTAAAATAGATCTATATGGACAACGTTATTTATCCTCCTCTTTAGGAGGTGTTTTATATTTCTCAGTTGATTCCCATTTTATATATTTTCTTGATTATAAAGGTAAAAACAGCTCTATTTTAGAGATATTACATAAAAAAATATCTAAAATTCCACTATTTTATGAAGAGAATCTTTTTTGGAGTGATGAAAAGTATGAGATATCAAAATCGGTTTTAATTTTAAAAAACATATTTTTCTCTCCCAAAAAAATAACAACTAATCTATCTTTTGGTAAAAAAATTAAATGGAATAGTCAAATTTTACCATTAATAAAATTTGATACAGGTAGAGTTGGTGTTAATAAAAGATTTTTTATCTCCTTTGTTGAGTTAGAATCTATTATCTATGAGTTAGAGGAGCAAAAATGAGTTATTTATTTGTAATATTACTATTTTTTTCAAAATCTGAAAGTTTTTATGTGGATCAGATAAGAGAGAATCCTAAAAATGTAGATCAAATATTAGAGGAGTCTGAAAAAATATATGAAGATAGCTATTTCCTTATGCTTTATGCTGGATATGCCTATCTTTTAGATAAAAATTATCAAAAATCTGAAAAATATTATAAAAAAGCATATGAGATTTATCCAGATATTGAGGCTGTTTTAGGATTATCATTCTCTCAATTACAACAGGAGAAATACTCTGATGTTTTAGATATAACATCAAAATATAAAATGGATGATAAAAGCAATATATGGATAAAAACAAGAAGAGTTTTCTCCTTATTAATGTTAAAAAAATATAATGAGTGTGAAAAAGAGGGTGAATTTTATATTCAAAATGATACAAATGATGATATAAAACTCAATTTAGCATACTGTTATCTTCATCAAAAAAAGGATAAAAAGGCTTTAAAACTTTTTTATCAACTAAAAAAATCTAACTATCCAGATAAAAATATTGATTCAATTATAAAATATCTAAATCCAAAATTTAGATGGAGTTTGATTCCATTTGGTGGAGGGGTAAAATACTCTAATCATCCATATAAAGATAGTTATAACTATTTTGGAGGCTACTTTAATTGGAATTATGGTCTTTTTTTGGGTGATTTAGCATACTCTCAAGGAACAATAAAAGTTTTAGACAAAACAGAGTTAGTTCAAAAAGAGGTCGATTTTGGATTAGGATATGGTAGTAAACATCAATTTTATACCCATTTTAAAAATATATTTGATGATTATAGTGGTAATATTGTTTTTTTATCATATACTCAGAATCAAAATGTTTGGGGTTTTGGTGTAGATTTTTCAACATCATTTTATAGTGATTTAAAAATTTTTCAACAATCTATTAAGTTCTACTATATTCCAATAAAAGGTATATTTTTATCTGTAAATATTGGAAATAAACTTAGTAAAAAAAATTATATACCCAAAACACCCTTTTTTGAGGGTGAGATCTCTTTTTCACTGTTTAATAAATTAACTTTAAGTTTTAATGGTGGATATGGACGAAGTTTCTATTTTGTTGGTCAAAAAGGGTTTTATGTTGATAATTCTGGTGAAGATGAGGTTTTTTACATTCAACCATCTATAAAAATAAAAATGGGAAATCTTATTTTAGTTCCATATTACCTATATTCTCAATATAAACTACCACAGAATAAAACTTTTGATAAATCAATTCCAGGTATTCAAATTGGATACTCTTTCTAAGGAGGAAACATGAAAAATATTATATCTATCTCTTTATTTTTAATATCAATCTCTTTGTTTGGAGAGTTAACAGATTTTCAATCAGCCTATTTCACATCTTTTGCTCAAGAGAATGGGGGTAAATATGATGAGGCAATCAAAACACTTTTGGAGATTGAAGCAAAATATAAATATGATTATGAACTGAATTTCAGACTTGGTTGGCTCTATTATGCAACATCAAATTTCAGTGAATCTGAAAAATATATAAAAAAAGCTATATCCATTAAAGAGAACTCTATTGAGGCCAAAAGTATGTATCTATTAACATTAACGGGTTTAAAAAAATGGGATGACATTGAACAGATAGCTAAACAGATTTATAAGCAAAGTCCTAATGATTACTATACTCATATTAGACATGCTTATGCTCTTTATCTTCAACAAAAATATGAGACAGCATTGACTCATTATGAGATTCTTTATAGTTACTATCCATCAGATTTATCTGTAAAATTAGGAGTTGCAGCTACTCTTTTCCAAATGAAAAAATATGATAAAGCAAAACAGTTTTATATTGAGGTTTTGAAAATATCACCATATCATGAAACAGCCTATATAGGTTATCTTGAATGTATGAAAAAACTTTAATTTTATAAAGTAGTTAAAAAATTTTACTCTATGGAGGAGAAATGAGTTCAGAAAAATTAAAACAGATTGCTATAAGTGAAAGAGGTTTTATATTCAATCCATTAACAGGAGATACTTTTACATTAAATCCAACAGCACTTTTTCTAATTCAAAAATTAAAAGAGAATTTAACCAATGAAGAGGCCATTGAGGCTCTTGTAAGTGAGTATGAGGTTGATAAAAAAGAGGCTTTAGAGGATTTTGAACTCTTTTATCAACAACTTGAAATTTATGGTTTAATATAAAATTTTAAAATTACAAAATATATTAGTCCATTATTAAAGCTATTTATATGGCAATTTTCTGTTTAAATGAATAAAAGAGATAAATACTCTTTTATTTAGATATTTACCATATTTTAATATTTTAGGAGTTATTAAATGATTCATATAGCTGTAACTGGTATAAATCCTACTGATAATCCTGGACCAGGTTCTGGAGTTATTAGAAGTATTCGAATGGCATCAAAAGATGTTCATATTATTGGACTTGCATATGATACAATGGATCCTGGAATATTTGTTCCAGAGTTAGTTGATGTTGCATATATGATTCCATATCCATCACAAGATCCATCTGTTTTAATGGAGAGAATTCTAAAAATACATAAAAAAGAGAGAATTGATGTATTAATTCCAACTCTTGATGCAGAGCTTCTTAATTTTATTCAATTAGAGAATGAGTTAAAAAAAGAGGGTATTAAACTATATTTACCTTCAAAAGAGCAATTTGAGATGAGATCTAAAAATATTCTTTCTCAATTTTGTGAAAAACATGGAATAGCAGCTCCAAAAACAGAGGTATTATACTCAATAGATCAACTTTATAAAGGAAATTGGAACTATCCAATTTATATAAAAGGGATATTTTATGATGCCTATATGGCCCATTCTCTTGGGGATGCTGCAAGCTATTTTCATAAAATTCAGGCAAAATGGGGTGTTCCAATAATTGTACAGGAGTTTATTCCTGGTGAGGAGTTTGATGTTGTTGCTTTAGGTGATGGAACTGGTGAAACTGTTGGTGCTGTTGCCATGAAAAAAATGTCTTTAACAGATAAAGGAAAAGCTTGGGCTGGAGTCTCTGTTTATAATGAGGCACTATTAGATATAACACATAAATTAATTAGGGCTATAAAATGGAAAGGACCTATGGAGGTTGAGGTTATGTATCATAGTCATAAAAAAGAGTTCTATTTAATAGAGATAAATCCAAGATTTCCAGCTTGGTGTTATCTTTCAGCAGGAGTTGATGTTAATCTACCTTGGTCTCTTATAGAGTTAGCTCAAGAAAAAAGGGTAGAGTTAGCACAAAAATATAAAAGTGGAACACTTTTTGTTCGATACTCAACAGAGGTAATTGCAGATGTTGATGATATTGAAAAATTGGTAACTCTTGGATATTTAAAAAAATAGGATATTAATCACATTTTATATCGTTGGTTAAAAAGAGAGGTTGCAATGAAGAAAAAGTATGAACGACCAGTTTTAATTAAAAATCTGAATGGATTCTCTAATAAATTTGGATATAGTCATCAAATTGAGATTAAAGATGATATTGATAATATTCCAATAAAAAAGCTTGTTGAGAATTATGGTTCACCTATTTTTGTTTTTTCTGAAAAGGATATAAGAGATAGATATCATAGATATCTTAATGCATTTAAGAGAGGATATCCTAAAGTCTCTTTTGCTTGGTCCTATAAAACAAACTATTTAGGGGCGATCTGTTCTATATATCATCAAGAGGGTTCTGTTGCTGAAGTTGTTTCTGAATATGAGTATAAAAAGGCTAAAGAGTTGGGAGCAGACCCAGATAAAATAATCTATAATGGACCATATAAATCTGAAAATAGTTTAAAAGAGGCTATTGAAGATGGTGCCAGAATTCATATAGATCATTTTGAAGAGCTTTCAGCTCTTGAAAAATTATCTGATGAGATGGGGAAAAAACCAAAAGTGGCTATTCGAGTTCATATGGATAGTGGGATTTATCCTCTTTGGAGTCGTTTTGGATTCGATTATGAGAATGGGGAGGCAAAAAGAGCACTTAAAAGAATTATTGAAGAGAAGAAAATGGATCTTATAGGGCTTCATACGCATATTGGAACATTTATTTTGTCCCCAGAGGCCTATGTTAAAGCTCTAAGAAAACTAATTGATTTATATAAATGGGTTGAAAATGAATATGGTATTACTCTTGAGTATATTGATTTAGGGGGAGGGTTCCCATCAAAAAATCGCTTAAAAGCTCAATATTTACCTCCATCAATAGCAATACCTCCAATTGAGTTATATGCTGAAAAAATAGTAAATGAACTTCTAGAGCATTTTAGCTACTCAAAAGGACCCCAAATATATTTTGAAACAGGTAGAGCTCTTATTGATGAGGCTGGTTATTTAATAACCTCTGTTCATGCAACAAAACGATTACCAGATAATCGGAGAGCATTAATATTAGATGCAGGGGTTCATCTTTTATATCCAGCTAATTTTTATGATATTCCAGTTTATCCAGCACAAAAATATGATGGAGTTTTAGAACCAACAATATTATATGGTCCATTATGCATGAATATTGATGTTTTGAGAGAATCTGTTCAACTTCCATATATGAGTCCAAAAGATTCTCTTGTTTTTCATCCTGTTGGAGCCTATGGAGTTACACAATGGATGCAATTTATTCATTTTAGACCAGCTGTATTGTTGATTGGACTTAATGGTGAAATTGATATTATAAGAAGGGCTGAAAAAATGGAGGATATAACAACTCCAGAGTTCATTCCTGAAAGAGTTAGACTTTTTGATGAGTAAAAATAAAAAAAGCAAAAAAATTTGAATCTATGATTGGATTATGATTTATTTGTTGCCTTTATATTGATAATCCTCTTCATGAATATATTTTTTTAAATACTCATTTATCTCTTGATTCTTTTTTGAATATTTTAAAAGATTTGTCTCTATATTTAAATCTACCCCTTGTTGAACAGCATATTTAACAAACTCTAAATTACCTGTATCAATGAGATACATAATTGTATATTTTCCCTCATTATCACTTGCATTAAGATTATAGTTATGTTGCACAAAATATTTTAATACATCAAGAGTTAATTTTCCAGATTGAGCAAGATACATAACTTTATCTTTTCCAAAAAGATCCTGTTTGCTAATATCTCCACCCTTTTCATAAACAAATTTAACACCATCAATATTTGGAGCAAAATGAATTAATCCCTCCCCTTTAGAGTTAACAACTCTGATATTTGCATTGTGTCTATAGAGATAGGATACAATATCCAATTTTTTTAACTTCATGGCATAAAGAACTGGTGTCTCTTCAGAACTATTTCTATGCTCCATATCTCCACCTTTTTGATAAAAAAATTCAACAATTACCTCTAACCCCTTCTCTACTCCAGCAAAAACAGGTGTCTCATTATTAATATTAATCTGTTCGATATTTAACCCTTTTCTGTAGTAATATGAGGCAATATCTGATGTTGTAATATAAAAAAGTAGATTCTCTCTTTTCTTATTTAGATGTTTTATATCACCACCTTTTGCAATAAGAAACTCTGTTATCTCCATTGAACCCGAAAGTGCTGCAAAGAAAAGAGATGTTTCTCCATTAATGTTTTCTCCATTAACCTGTGCACCTTTATCTATTAAAAATTGAATCATTGGAAGATCAATATTGATAACAGCATAAATTAGAGGAGTATTCTCATTATTATCACACTCTAAAATAGATGAGCCTCTTTTTAGAAATCCATTTACTGTTCCAATCTGCTTACTCATTACAGCATACATTAAAACTGTTTTTCCTTGCCAATCACGATGTTTCAAATCTGCACCTCTATCAATAAGATATGATATAATATCACTATTTCCTTTTTTTGCAGCAATCATAATAAGACTCTGTTTTTGCTCATCATTTTTTAAAATATTGGGAGATATATTTTTCTCTTCAATAAAATATTTTACTCCTTGAAGACTATTTTTCTCTACTGCATCAAAAATATCACTAAACTGTTCAGGATTAACCTCCTCTTTTTGTTGAATACTCTCTGATTCAACATTTTTAACTGTAGTTTTAGGAGCAGAACATCCTATTGTAATCATGATTAATAAAAGAAGAAGAAAATGTTTTTTCATAAAAACCTCAAATAAATTTATAAATTATACCATAGATTAAAGATATTTTCCACTTTAACTACTCGAAATATATTTTTGTTGATTTTATTGTTGATGGGATCTATTTTTTATATTTAAAATCCCACATAATATCCACCATTATCTTGAGATATTTTTTTAAGGAAATTTACTGCATCAGTATTCTCTTCATTTCTAAATTCAGAACCAACTCCAATTGTAAAAATCTTTTTACCATCTTTATTCATTGTTGATATTTCAGAAACAAGAGTATCCATAGTTTTTTTCTTAACATTATCTGGTGTTCCATCACTATAAAGAATAATTCCCTCTGCATCTTTATATGTTTCAAAAACATATTTCATTGTATCCATTGTTGGAGTTGCAAAGTTTGCTTTTAGGCAACTGATTTTTTTATAAAAATCATATTTGATTGCATCATCAGCAAGTTTTATAAGTTTTTTGTTGAATGAACCATATTTATAGCAATTATCACTGTTATCATAGGCCTCTATTTTATTATCACCATACTTTTTACAACTTTCAGGAGTCTCATAAAGAGCTAAACACTCTTTTGTATTCTCTAAGTTTTCAAATGATGGGAAAAATACAATATCAACCTCATGCTCTTTACTCATTGTGGCAATCATCATTTTAAGCCCAGCTCTAACTTGATCCATTCTATTCTCTTTATCTGGATTATTAATCATACTTCCAGATAAATCTACAACAAGAACAACTTTTTTAGGTATCTCAAAACCAATTTTATCATCTGCAACATCTGTTTTACTTAGATTTGCAATAACTTTTTTAAGAATCTCTATTTTTGATTTTAGATCCTCAATTTCAGTCTCTAATTTTGTTTTTTCCTCATTTTTAGCTGTTTTTATCTCTTTCTCTTTTTTCTCAAGCTCCTCTTCACGTTTTTTCAGTTCACTCTCTTTTTGTTCAAGCTCTTTATCTTTTAGCAGAGTGTTAGCTCTATCTGTATAATTTTTTGCTTTTTCAACAAGAGATTTAACCTCTTTTGATAAATTCTCTTTGTCTTTTTTTAAAGATTCAACCTCTTTATATAGCTCATTTGCCTGTTTTGTAAGCTCTATTGCATTTTCACTTAGTTTAGCAGGAGATTCATCCTCCTCTGCACCAATTTTTTGTGTTAATAACACAATCATAACAATCATAACAGCACCAAGAGCTCCTGTCATAACATCAAGCATTGAGAGATTGAATATATTTACCTCTCTATCCCTTTTTTTCATATTGCTCCTTCCCTCTTTTACAGCAAAGATGTTAATTATTGATTGCCATTTAAATTACTATCAGATTTAATCCTATTTATAAGATTTCTAAGAACATACTGACCAGCATTATTAACCCCCTCCTCTTCACCTTTTTGAACAACATGAAGAATAAAAACAAGAATTGCAGATAGTGCAAGGGCAATTAAAGTTGTGTCAAATGCCAAGCTAAGTTTAGATGTTAAAATTTGAAAATGCTCTGTTTTATGAGCTCCAGTAAGTTTATCAATATCTAAACTACCAAGAGCTTGAGCAATACCAAGAACTGTTCCAATAAAACCAAAAGTTGGAATAGCCCAAACAATATATTTACTCATTGAGTATTTTAGATCTAAACGATGTGTTTCAAGCTCTAAATTACTATTTAAAACAGAGAGTGTATCACTTACAGATTTATTTTTTGTATATTGATTAATGCAAACATTTATTAAATCTGGAAGAAATGCTGTTCCTTTGAGAGCTGCTTTTTCTACTCTTGTTTTTATCTCATTAATCTCTGTATCAGTAGTAAAAACAGTTTTGTCATCTGTTGGAAGAAATCCCATCTCTTCAAGAAACACATTTTCACGCATCGTGCTTTTCCAGCGAACAATTAATTGGCCAAGCCCAACAAAAAAGAACATGTGCATAATATTTTGTAGTGTTAAAGGGTAAACAGATATTGAAGTTTCACCTAAAAGAAGATCTCCAGCTCTTCCACCACCAATAAAAAGTGTCATAAGTGCAATAAATACAGCACCAACAATAACAGATACCATAAGTGCTATCCAATTAGCCCTTGTTGATTCTCTTCTCATAAAAACCCCTGAAAAATAAAATGCTATTTTATAGAAAAATAGATATATTTTCAATATTAATATCTCTTTATTAGTTTTATAGAGATAATTTATACAATTTTATATATCCATAGTTGTTTAATTTAGATGAATAATTAAGAGTATAAGGGGCTATATAATATTTTTTAAATTAAAATCAATCATAATAAATCTACTAGTATTTAAAAAATCTTTGTGCTAGAATATATTGAGATGTTTATAGTTCTTTTTAAAACAAAAAAATTAAAATTAATTTTTTAGTTTTAATTGTGGTGGTCGATAGATATTTTTGAAAGGGGGCTTATGCTCACACTAACAAGAAAAGCAGGGGAATCAATCAGAATTGGAAATGATGTGGTTCTTGTTATTCAGGAGATTCGAGGTAAAACAATCAAGATAAGTATTGAGGCTCCTAAAGGAGTTCCTATCTATCGTGAAGAGGTTTACCAAAAAATTGTATTGGCTAATTTAGAGTCAATAGAGACCCCTATTCTTGATGATTTGCAAAAACTGCCAGATTTAGAATAAGGAGGCATTATGAAGATATCAACCACCCGTTTTGGAGAATTAGAGATTGCTGAGAGCGATTTAATCCATTTTTCTCAAGGGATATTAGGATTTCCAGACTCTCACTCATATTTTATATTAGAAAGTGATTCACCATCTGTTTTTGCTTGGCTTCAATCAGCAGATGAGTCTTCACTTTGCTTTATTATCACAGACCCATTTATGTTTAAATCTGACTACTCTGTAAATTTAACACAACAAGAGGTTGACCAACTTCAAATAAAAACAGCTCAAGAGATTCATATTCTCTCTATTATCTCTGCTAATGCTAAAAATAGTGGAAAAATAACAGCAAATATGATGGCTCCACTTGTTATAAATGCAACAAATAAAATGGGATTTCAGCTTATAAAAGAGGAGTATCAAAGTATGATTCGCTTTGATATTAAACCAATACTACAAACTCTTTCAAAAATAGAACAATTTGATACAGAGGCATTTCAAGTAGTTAATTTTTAATCATTTTTTTTAATGTATTTAAAATAGTAGTGGTTTAGGTTCATCACTTTTTGATATTAGCCAATGATTTCCATCTTTTTCCCAATAGAGTTTCCAATTTAAAATTTGTCTAAAAATCCCCTCTGAAGTATCAATATAAATTGTTATATTAAAATCTGTAGTTGCTTTTGAGCTCATTATTCTAAGTTGATTTAACTTGATACTCATTCTTGTTATTATATATTTCTGTTCACTTTGTAACTCATCAAGAAATTTTAAAAACTCATCTTTATTAATTATTTGTGATTTATAACTAATTGTAAAATCTGATTTTAACATTTTTTTTAAAATAGAGTAGTTATTAAGACTAATCTCTGATGAGATTTTATTTGAAGCATTTAAAATTGCCTCTTTATCTGTTACCACAAAGTGTGAAATTAAAAATATCACTCCTGCTATTGCTGTAGGAATCAACATTTTCCAAAACCTACTATTTTCTAATAAACTCCCCTTCCATTTTGAATATAAAAAAACTGAACCCCCTAAAAAGAGAATAATTAAATATAAAGGGTTTTCAAAAAGCAACTCATTCATACAAACTCCAAAATAAAATCTATTTTGACAAAACAGATATCAATAGTAAACCAAATATACTATAATTTATTTCTAAATCAATAAAAAATATATGATTTTTATCTACTATTTTAGAATTAAAGAGAAGTATAAGATCTTATAGAACTATTTAAAATATTGTATTAGTGCAACTGTTACATTATCTTTTCCACCATTTTTATTTGCCTCTTGAATAAGATTTTTAGCTGCCTCTTCAAGAGAGTTCGATTCTACAACAATTCGTCTAATATCATTATCTGGAACCTCTCCAGATAAACCATCAGAGCATAATAGATAGATATCACCATCCTCAAGTGGAAAATATTTAACATCAACCTCAACATATGGTTTTAAACCAACTGCACGAAGAATAACGTTTTTATGAGGGAAATTCTCAATCTCCTCTGGACTCATATCATTCTTTTTAATCATCTCATTTAAAAGAGAGTGATCCTCTGATACTTGCTCTAATTTCCCTTTTCTAACTCTATAAATACGACTATCACCAACCCAACCAATATAAACACCACCCTCAACAAAAAGTGTAGCAGTTATAGTTGTTCCCATTCCACTTTTCTTTTTGGTAGTTTTTTGGGAGGCATTAAATATCTTTTTATTTGCCTCAAGAATAGCAACCATTAAACGGTTTTCATCATATTTTTTATCTTTGAACATTTTATAAGGCCAAGTGGCTTCTGGATCTCTTCCTGTTCTAACAAAAAAATCCTGAATACAATCAACAGCCATTTTACTTGCAACCTCTCCAGCCTCATGCCCACCCATACCATCTGCAACCATGAAGAGATTCTCTTCATAAAACATATAGAAGTTATCCTCATTATGATCTCTTTTGCGTCCGACATCAGTAAGTGCAGTTGCGACAATTTTCATCACTCCCCTTTGGTAAGATTAAAAATAGCATACGCTTCTATATTTTTTATCTTAAAACACACTATTAAGTCAATTCTTTTTTAGAAAATCTATCTGTTTTTTATTTTTTCTAAATTTTAAGCAGTTTTTTTCAGATTTAAAAGATAGATTTTCTATCTATTAAAGTATACTAAAGCCTCTTTTTCTGGACACATTACAACACATAAACCACATCCAGTACAGATATCTCTATTTACTATCGGAAGATTAAAACCATTAAACTCAATACAATCCTCACCAAATGGACAGATATCCTGACATATAAAACACTCCTTTTGGGCTTTTTCATAATTTTTACATCGAAATGTTGCTGCAACAACTCCAAGTTTTATATTTTTCCAACTATCCACTTTTTCAAGTGCTCCTGTTTGACAAACTTTAGAGCATGGAACATCTTTACAAAGATAGCATGGATTTTTTGAGGCCAAAATATATGGATAATCTCCACTTTTTATCGTATTATGTGGACAAATCTCTACACAATCACCACAATTATTGCATTTTTCATAAAAAAACTGAGTTGCTCCTGGTGGTAATTGTCTTATATCACTCTCTTTTTTAATTTGATTACCACTATTTTTTTCAAAAAAAATTTCAGATATAAATGATAAAACTCCCTCTCCAAAAAGCTTTGATAAAGATTTCATAAAACTCAATCTATCACTCATTTTTACACATTTTTTAAAATATTAATAAAATAAAAGATAGTAAAAATATACTATCTTTTACAAATATAAGCATAAATAATAAAAAAAATCCATAATATTCAAAAATATTTCTCTATAAAAAATCACAACAACAATATATCCACTATTAAAACTAAAATAGAGATAACTTCAATATAGCTTGTTAATGATTTTATAAACAGAAAATATGATTATTTTTAATAAATTACATAAAAAAATATATAAATAGTTGATGAAATAGTTTTAAAATTTGATTTAACCTACTTTTTTTAATAGAAAAAATATCTGTAAATAGGATAAAAAATTATTATTACATCTTTTAATGATTGACAATATTATATTAATATTGTATACTCTTCGAGCTTTTTTAGGTTTGAGGAGATGATGATTACTGAAATTATTAAAGAAACCACAACATCCAAGAGTGTTAAATTTACTGTTTCCAATGAAGATTTTCAAAAAGAGTATAATAAAGAGCTGAAAAAAGTCTCTTCAAAAATCCATATTGATGGCTTTAGAAAAGGTAAAGTTCCTGTAGCTGCTGTTGAAAAAAGATATGGAAAATCAATTAGAGCAGAGGTTATTGAGAAAATTGTAGATAAAGAGGCAAATAGTTATCTTCAATCACTTTCTGAAACAATAACAAGAGAGCCAAAAATTGATAATTTTAGAGAATTAGGAAATAATAGTTTCTCTTTTGAACTTGATGTTGAGTTTTTTCCACATTTTGAGATAGAAAACTATAAAAATCTCCAAATTCATATTCCATTAAAAAAAGTAACAGATCAAGATGTTGAGTCATATATCACAGAAACATTTCTTCCAAGTTATACAACAAGAGTTGATGTTGAAGGAAGAGATATTTTAGAGATGGGAGATTTAGCAATTGTTGATATGATTGCATTTAAAAATGGTGAAAAAGTTGAGGATTTTTCAAGAGTAAATTTTCCTCTTGAGTTAAAAAATGATAGCTTTGCTGAAGGACTTGATGAGAAAATGATTGGTCTTAAAGTTGGTGATTCAATCGATTTTGAATATGCAAAAGATCCAGCATCTCCATTAATGCTTAATATAACAGTTAAAGGAATTCAAGAGTTCCAAAAACCAGCATTTGATGACTCCTTTGTTGAAAAATATTTTCCTGGCCAAGATGGTGGAATTGAGGGATTAAAATCCTCTATTCGTGTTGCAATGGAACATCAAACAGAGCAAGAAAATAACCATAAAATGGTTCAAACATATCTTTCAGAGATCTCTGAAAAATATCAATTTGATATTCCTGAATCAGTTTTAAAAAACTCAATTGCAGAGCTTAAATCACAAAAAATATCATCTAAACAGATTGATCCTAAAATGGGTGATGATGAGTTTTTAGAGTCATTTAAAGATGATGTTTTAAGAGTTTCTAAAGAGATTATAATTATGAATAAATTAAGTGATGTTGAGGATTTTAAAGTTGAACAGAATGATATATTCAACTATTTAACACAGATATCACAACAATATAATTTAAATGATGAGCAAATAAAATCAATTCTCTCTGATAAAAGAAGATATCAACTTCTTCTTCAAGATATTCATTTCATGAAAATTAGAGAGTTTATTGTTGAAAATAACGAGGCTGTTGATTCAACACAGTCTAATGTAGAGTAGAAACATTCTATAGAAACCGGAAGGTAGAAAAGGAGGTCCTTTATGGGTATCACAAATAACCGCAAAATGAGAGAAAAAAGAGAGGCTAAACGTAGAGAAAAATTACGTAGTATTCCTCAAAAAACAACACCTTGTCAAGTTGTAAAACAGGAGTTTGAATCAAAACAGGCTCTTGCAGAAAAAGTTATCCCATTAATTGAAAAACGTACAAATGAGGATGATGCAACTTTTGCAAAAAGAATCTCAACTATGAGTAATACAAAACTTCTCCGTTTATATCGTATTGGTAAAGAGCTTTTTGCATCTTTTAACACAGAGGATTTCTCCGTTGCAAAAGCTGCTCTTGTTGACAGTGTTTATAAAAAATTCAGAAATGAGACAGGCAAAGTAGACCACGATTTTAAAAATAAATTGGCAACCTACTCTGTTGCAAAATTGCTTGACATCCACAAAAATTACAAAAAAAATAAATAGGAGATACAATGGCTAATCATAAACAAGCAGAAAAAAGAATACGTCAGTCTGAAAAAAGAAGATTACGTAACCGTGCTAATAACTCAAGAGTTAAAACTTTTATGAAAAAGTTTGAACAAGCAGTTGCTACACAAGATAAAGCTCAAGCAGCTGAGCTTCTTCCTGTTGTTGTTAAAGAGGTTATGAAAGCTGGTGCAAAAGGTTTATACCATAAAAATAAAATATCACGTAAAGTTTCTCAAATTCAAAAAGCATATAACGCTCTTGCTTAGTGGTTTTTTGAAAATTAATATTTGATAAAAAAGGTACCATAATGGTACCTTTTTTATTTTATAAAGTGAGATAAACATGAGATTAACAATACCAGATATCCATCTTTTAAAAAAAGAGGGTAAAAAAATAGCAATGATAACAGCATATGACTCATTTTTTAGTATCTATGCTGAAAAAGCAGGAATTGATATGATTCTTGTTGGAGATTCTCTTGGAATGGTTGTTCAAGGTGAAGAGAATACACTTGGTGTAACGATGGATGAGATGGTTTATCATACTAAAATTGTTTCAAGAAACACCCAAAAACCATTTATAGTTGCAGATATGCCCTTTATGAGTTATCAAATATCCACAGAAAAAGCAATAGAGAATGCTGGTCGATTAATAAAAGAGGGAAAAGCTCAAGCTGTAAAAATAGAGGGTGGAGCAGATTTTGCTGATGTTATTGAAAAAATGGTAAGAGCCTCTATTCCAGTTATGGGTCACTTAGGACTTCTTCCACAATCAATAAATAAAATAGGTAGTTTTAAAGTTCAAGGGAAAGAGTATGATCAGGCTGAAGAGATATTTAAAAGTGCTAAAGCTCTTCAGGATGCAGGAGTTTTTGCCATAGTTCTTGAGGCTATTCCTTATGAATTAGCTAAAAAAATAACAGAGGAGTTATTAGTTCCAACAATTGGAATTGGTGCTGGTCCATATACAGATGGACAGGTTTTAGTTGTACAGGATATGTTAGGAATGAATGAAAATTTTTCTCCAAAATTTGTAAAAAAATATCTTTCACTTGAAAAAATGGCAGTTGAAGCAATTGAATCATATAAAAATGAGGTTAAAAATGGAAGTTTTCCTACTTTAGAACACTCATTTCGTTCAAAAAATAAAGAGACAATATCACTTTACTCTTTTAAAAACTAAGTGATTATAGCAAAAATCACTATTTATTTTTAATTACTTTTTTAAAATATTTTATAAAAGTTGTTGAAAAAAATTAAAGGAAAAAATGAAAAAATATAGTGCTGTAATATTTGATTTAGATGGAACTCTTTTAAATAGTACAAAAGATATTGTTGAGGCTGTAAATCATACTTTATCTCATTTTAATCTTCCACCAAGAGAGGAGGCAGATGTGATGAGATTTGTTGGAAAAGGGATTAAACACTTTATAACAGAGGTATTAAAAGAGAATAATGTCTCTATTGAGGATGCAGTATCCATTCAAACAAACTACTATGAAACAAAAGAGATTCATTCATCACTCTATCCAAATGCAGAATCACTTTTAAAATATTTAAAAACTAAAAATATAAAAATATTTTTAGTCACAAACAAACCTCATCAAGCTACACTTAAAAATCTCGATTTTTTTAATATTTCTCACTACTTTGATGCTATTTATGGAGCAGAGGCTCTTCCAAAGCAGAAACCAAATCCATACTCAATAGATTTTATATCTGAAAATTTTAAAATAAATAAAGATGAGATGATTTTTGTTGGAGACTCTATAACAGATTCAGAGACAGCTCAAAATGGTGACATTGATTTTATTTTAATGAATTATGGTTTTGAGAAAAAAGATAGAAGAGAGACTCTAAAAGTAAACTATCGATTTGATGATTTAAGTGAAATAATGACTATTTTATAATCTACTACAAAAGTGAGTATGTATATTTATAGTAAATATCCAAAAATTAATAAAGTTACATTCTCTCTAAAATCTCTTTTCGCTTCTCCCAATCACTCATATAAACAGATAAATAGTCATAAAATTGCTTTGAATGATTTGGATAAATCAAGTGAACAAGTTCATGAAAAATAACATATTCAATACATATTTTTGGTTTTTTTATAAGCTCAATATTAAGATTTATATATGATTTATGAGGATTACAGCTTCCCCATCTTGTTTTCATTTGCCTAATTTTAACATCTTTTATCTCCTGTTTTACAATTTTATTAAATTCTTTTAAAATATTAAAAAAATGAAGTAATGCTTTTTCATAATACCACTCATATACTAAATTTTGTTTTTGTTTTAAATCTTCTCTATTTTTTACATAAATCTCTAAATAGCCTTTTTGAAGCTTAACACTCTCTTTTTTTGACTCGATTACTTTTAGTCTATAACTTTTACCAAGATATTTAAAATCTTCACCACTAACATACTCTTTTTCATTTATTTGAAATGATGCAAAAAACTCTTTTTTTTGCTCAATCCATTTTGCTCTTTTTTCTAATACAAACTCTATATGGTCATCACTTATTGTTTTTGGAATAGTTAAAATCACCTCTCCACTTGGTTTTACTTTTAAAGTGATATTTTTTACATCTTTTTTTATAATTAAAATATTTTCAAGCATAAAAACTTATTCCTATCATTCTAATTGTTTGATAAATTTTATCTTTATTCTCTATTGAAATTTTATATTCATCTTCAATATCCCAAAGAGCATCCTCCATAGCATTTGTAATCTCATTTTCAACATCATTATTTTTATGCCATTCAGGTTTTTTAGATGCTTCAGCATAAATTTTATCAAACTCTAAAGTTAAATGTTTAATAATTAACTCAAAATCATCAATCTCTAAATAATCTAAAATATCACTTAAATTATCATGAATTGCAAAAAGAGTTTTTCTATTTTCAAACTCTTTTGGATATTTATCCTCATCTGGTTTTGCAACTCCTATAATAAGCTCTTTTAATTGTTTTGCTTTTGCTAATTTCTCCTCTTCACTAAGTCTTTTAACTCGATATTCATTAATTACATCCTCTATCTGTTGTGCTATAGATTTATAAAATGCTGGATTTGATTCCATTTTTTCTACTACAATAGCACTTATAGCACTTAAAATAGTATCAGCTTTTGCACTTTTACCTTCAACTCTTTTAACCTCTTCATCAAACTCTGTATCAAAAATATTTACAAGTTTTGTAAGTTCATTAATCTCTTTTGCACTTACAAAAGTATCAAGTAACTTTTGCATCTGTTTTTCATATTTTCCAAAATCACAAATTTCATGATATTGCAACTGTACCACTTTTCTTAATTCATTATAAAATTTGATTTTCTTCTTATATAGTTTGATTTCATTCTCATTTAAAATATCATAAATTTTTTCGCTACTTAGAGCCAATTTAAAGGCTCTTGCGAAATGTGATAACCACTCTTTAAAATCATCCCTTTTTTGAATATCTGCTAAAACAACTTCATAACTTTTCAAATCATCTTTAAATTTAACATCACTAAAAAGATTTTCTAAATGAGTGTAATAAGTTTTAGCTTTTGCTATCTCATTTCTAACATCTATAACAGCACCTCTTAAATCTTCTGGATCAAAACCATTAAGTGAAGCATAATTTGTTAAAGCTTGATCAAGTTCTCCTAAAAGTCCTCTATAATCAACAATATATCCATAATCTTTACCATCATAAAGTCTATTCACTCTAGCAATTGCTTGAAGAAGATTATGTTCTTTAAGCTGTTTGTCAATATAAAGTGTAGTTGCTCTTGGTGCATCAAAACCAGTTAAAAGCTTGTCAACAACAATAAGTAAATCAATCTCCTCACCATAAATAAACTCATTATTTACATGTTTTAGATACTCCTCTTCACTTCCATAGCTTTTGATAGTCTCTTGCCAAGCATTTGCAACATACTCTTTATTTCCACCATTTAGCTCTTCATGTTCATTACTTGAGATTACATAAGCTGTTTTTATATCTCCATACTCCTCAAATATCTCATGATACTTTATTGCTTCATATTTACTACTTGTTGCAAACATAGCTTTAAAACCATTGTTTGCCATTTTTAGAGTTTTTTTGAAGTGTTCATTTATATCTAATGCAATAAGCTCAAGTCTTTGTTCACTAGATGCAACTTTTTGAAATCTTGCCCATTTATGCTGTAAATCTCTTTTTGCATCATCACTTAGTTCATGAGAAATCATATTAAATTTTCGTACTAATCCATCAGGACTAAGTACTTCTTGATCTACAAATCGTCCCTCATAAAGTAGAGGTAAAATTGCTCCATCTTTTACTGCATCATCAATTGTATATCTATGTATTTCACCACCAAACTTTAAAAAACTATTTCTGTTTTTCTCTTTTTTAAGAAGAGGTGTTCCAGTAAATCCTAAATAACAGGCTAATGGCAAAGCTTTTTTCATAGCATTATGTAAATCTCCACCTTGAGTACGATGAGACTCATCAACTAAAACAAATATATTATTATCATTAATAATAATTTTTGAGTTTCTCACTTTTTCAAATTTATGTACTAATGTAGTAATTACACTTATTCCACTTTGAAGTTTTTCTATTAAATCACTTCCACTAGTTGCTCTTCCTGCTTTTATATCACTATTTTCAAAAGTTTTATGAATTTGTTCATCCAAATCAACTCTATCTGTAACAACAATGATTCTTGCATTTGTATAGGTTGATTTAAGTAATTTTGTAAGCATAACCATTGTAAGAGATTTACCACTTCCTTGAGTATGCCAAATAAGACCACCAGTCCTTATATCATTAACAGTTTTTTCTACCCTTTTTAATGTTTTTTCTATTCCAAAAAACTGTTGGTATCGACAAATTTTTTTTATTCTTTTATCAAATAGAATGTAATGTTTTATAACTCTTAATAACCTATCTTTTGATAAAAGTGCAAAAACTGTTTCATCAAGAGTTGTTATTTCTCTATCTCGTATCATTCTTTTTAGAACTATTTTAGCTTTATCACTCTCTTCCTCTTTCCATAAACTATAAAACTTTAAAGGTGTTCCCATAGTTCCATATCTTGCATCATTGCTATTACCTGCAATAGTTAGTTGGATAAATTTAAAAAGATGTGGGATTTCATCTTTGTCTTGCTCTTTTTCAAGTTGTTTTATTCCATTTTCATAATTTACACTTGATTTCTTAAGCTCAATCACAACAATAGGAATACCATTTATAAATAAAACTAAATCAGGTCTTCTAGTTTTTACACTCTCATTTTGGTTAGCACGATTTACACTAAACTCTTCAGTTACAAAAAAATGGTTATTATCAATATTTTCAAAGTCTATGTATTTAAAAGAGAAGCTTTTTTTTGTTCCATCATCAAGATTCTCTTCATAACTTGTTCCTAAAAGTAGATGATTTGTAATTTTTTCATTTGCTACTGTTAATCCCTCATTCAAAGAGACATCTAAATCATCAATAGCTTTTGCAATATTATTTGCACTAAATTTATAGTTTTGCCCCTTATATTCATAACTATTTATTGCATAAAGTCTCTCTATAAGAATTTTTTTAAGAAGTACAGCAGATTTTTTATTATCTCTAAAAATAAGATTATCCTCTTTAGTTATAAACTTATACCCAAAATCTTTATGAGTTAAAAGATTGATACAGTTTTCTTGTATTACTCGTTCTAATGTAATATTGTCATTCATTTTAAAACCTCCTAATATTCACTTAACCCATTCTCCATATTTCCAAATCTTCCCAATTTTGCACAAATCCCATATCTTTTATATCCACATTTGGGTACTTTTTTAAAAGACTTTTTAACTCTGATTTAAAATAAAATTCTTTATCATCAATTGAGATAAGAATAAATTGAATCATACTAAGAACGAAAAAAAGTTTTTGATTGTTCAGAGATTGAAATAGCTTTTGATTTTTAGGAATTACTGGCTCAATAGCTAAAATTTTATTCCAAAGCCTACTATGGTGAGCACAAATATTTCTTATATATGTGAGTGTATGAAGCCAGCTTTTAAATACAAAAGATTTTATTTTTAGCTCTTTTGTTATTTCGCTTCTATAAAATTCTTTAAGATTGGCAAATGTTTTTGATAGAGTATTTAAAGATATAATTTCTACCATTGCCCATACTGGAAGATATTTTTCCTCATTATATTTTTTAAAAAATTCTTTTACAAAAACTTCATTTGAGCGTTTCGTTTCTTTTTCAACTATTTCCATCAAAGATTCTTTAAATTTTTCATCTTGGAATATATCTGAATTAGTATAACCAAATGCTCCATTATGCTGAGAAATTACATAAGCAATTTTAGTTCTCATATAGATTTCTATTATTTCAAGATATTTAAATATTATATCTCTTAAATTAGTATCAAAATAATATAAGTTAATAACATTCTCAAAACTAGCATTATCTTTAAATTCATCTTTATTTTTAAAAAATGGATAAAAGTATGCACTTAATCTATAATAACTTATTCTTGAAAGCTCTTTTTGTGCAAACTCTTCATCTGGGATTTTTAATCCCCGCTTTTTCATTAATTCAGTTTGTTCTTTGAATGTTTTATATTCTTTGAGGTATTTCATGAAAAGACCCCCTCGATTTGCACATTGTTAAGAGGTGGAGGAGGTGTATTAAGTAAATGATAACATAAAACCACCTCTATTTCTAGTAAAAATAAATTTTTTATTACAAAAAAGTTATTTTTTTTCATTTCATTCATCCCTTAACCCTCACTTCACCACTTAAAAGTTTTTGCATAAGTGCTTTTTTTTGTAGTTTTAGCTCTTCAAGCTCATTTTTAAGAAGATTTATCTCATCATCTGCAAAACTTAAAACTTCTGCTATTTTTTGTTGTTCAGCAATAGAGGGAAGTTTTATTTTTAATTTCATTATTTCATTTTTTGATAAATTGAATCTTGTACTTCCTTGTGCTAATCTTGAGATTTTATCTCTCATTTGAAAACTTCTAAAATAAAATCTTGCAAAAAATGGATCTAGTATATTAAAATTATTTAGCCTATAGCCAAAACAAAAACTATTTAAATAAGTATTTGAAACATTATCCAAAAGTACCGAACTCATTCCAACTTCTTCAGGTGTTTCAGATGATACTGTAAAAAATATATCTCCAAATTGAACTAAATTTTGTTTCTCATCATTAGATATTTCTACATTCTCAAAAATATTTAATTTAATTTTAGAATAATCAAATATATTTTTATAGGTTATATACTTTGCTTCACCAATACCAAAATCTTCACCAGTTTTACCACTTAGCCCATTAAAAGACCTACCAATCTCCCCCAATCTCACCTCTTCCCACTCATCACTAAACACACTAAAACGAACTTCACCGCTTAAAAGCTTTTGCATAAGGGCTTTTTTTTGTAGCTCTTTTGCTTTTAAAAGCTCCTCTTGTTTGGTGATAGCTTCATCCCAAGTGGTCAAAATCTCGGCTATTTTTTCTTGCTCTTCTTTTTTTGGGTATGGTATTGGCATGTTAAATAGATCTTCACTTGTTATATTCATTCTATCATGTCTTACACCATAATTAGCAATGCTCATCATATATTTAAGCCATTTGGTACTTTTAAAAAAATGTTCAAGAAACTTTATTGCATCATTTGATTTTACTCTAAATACTGTATAAAGAGGTGAAACAACTCCTATTGTATTATATAGGTTTCTATTGATTGGTCCTGCTGGTGCATTTTTAGAAATTCTTGGATTATAAACGAAATCTCCACTTGCAACTATATAATATCCATTTAAATTGTCTTGTTGTGCAATATCTTTGTCAAAATATTCATTTTGAAATACGATACCATTAAGAGCAGAGTTAGAAAATACTGTTTTTATACTTTCATCAGCATTTTTTTTAATACATTTTGTGGCAATATTTTTTAACTTCACAACTTCCCAATCCTCTGGAATAATCCCAACTTTTGTTTGCTTATAGCCTTTTTTGATTTGGTTCATGATTTTTTCTCCACTTTTTCCACAAGTTTGTCAAAGTCTGATACATAAAACTTATCTTGTTCTATTTTATATTTTTCATATTCACCAATGGCTAATGCTTCAGCAAATTTAGAGGTGACTTTGCCTTTATCTTGAAGTATCTCTCTATCATTCATTGTTAAAAAGGTGTGAAGCTTCTCTATCCAATCTTTTTGAGTCATGATTTTTTTGCTTTTAGCTTGAAATTCTGCAAAATTTAGATACATCTCTACAATACGATTATACATATCAAGTTCATCAGCATTTAGGTAGTTTTTAGCAACTGTTACATCACTTTTTCGTATTGCCCCATTTGGAGAGTTTTTCCAGTTTGTAAGACCCATATGTGGTTCTGTACTTTTTGCCCTTTGTGTGATAATTTCAGCAGCTGTTAGTCCTGTAATAGCATAGTGAAGTTTGTTTTGTACTGTAGCATAAAACTCTTTTGTTATCTCACTATTTGCATCATAATCACTACTACATTGTGCATAAATATCTGTTATTTTTTGATAAAACCTTCGTTCACTTGCTCTTATATCTCTAATCCGTTCTAATTGCTCATCAAAATAGTCTTTTCCAAATGGTTGATTTGGATTTTTGAGTCTCTCATCATCCATTGCAAACCCTTTAATTACATACTCTTTCAATATTTTTGTAGCCCAGATTCTAAAATGTGTTGCACTAAGAGTATTCACTCTATATCCAACAGAGATAATAGCATCTAAATTGTAGTGTTTTGTTTTATAATTTTTGCCATCTGTTGCAGTTGTCAAGAAATCCTTGACAACTGAATTTTCATCCAATTCACCTGATTCAAATATATTCTTTACATGTAAACTCACATTTTGTTTTGTGGTATCAAAGAGTTCTGCTATACGCTGTTGCGAAAGCCAAATTGTCTCATTTTCCAACAAAATTTCAATTTTTACATCTTGATTTGGTGTTTTATATAAAATTATCTCATTCATATCATAACCCCAACTCTTTTAGATAATCACTCATTTTAGATTTTATCTCTATAAGCTCATTTTCAATATTTGCAATCTTTGTTTTAGTTGCCTCTATATCAATAATCTCCTCCTCTTCAAATGTATCTACATATCTTGGAATATTCAGATTATAATCATTATCTTTTATCTCTTTTATTGAGGCAATATGACTATACTTTTCTATTTCAGTTCTGTTTCTATAAGTCTCTACAATTTTTATGATGTTTTCATCAGTTAGATTGTTTTGATTTTTAGCCTTATCAAACTCTCTACTTGCATCAATAAAAAGAATATCATTATGAACTCTATTTTTTTTGAATATTAAAATACATGCTGGAATTGAAGTTCCAAAAAATAGATTTGCAGGTAAACCTATAACAGCATCAAGAAGATTTTCCTCTATTAGTTTTTGTCTAATTTTTCCTTCACTTGCTCCACGAAATAAAACACCATGTGGCAAAATAACCCCCATTCTTCCATGCTCATTTAGGCTTTTTATCATATGTATCACAAAAGCATAATCACCTTTACTTTTAGGAGGTATTTCATAGTGATTAAATCTCATAAATGGATCATTTTCAGCAAAATCAGCTCCCCATTTATCAAGACTAAAAGGGGGATTTGCAACCACTACATCAAAACTCTTAATTAAATTATCTTCTAAGTGAAGTGGATTTCTTATTGTATCTCCCCACTCAATAACAGCATCATTAATCTCATGTAAAAACATATTCATTTTGCAAAGTGCATGAGTTTGCCCATTTTTCTCCTGCCCATATAGACGAAAATTTCTATTTCCTATCTCTTTAGATGCTTTAATAAGAAGTGAACCAGAACCACAAGTTGGATCATAAATCATATCCCCCTCTTTTGAATTAACAAGTTTTGCAAGTAGTGTTGATACTTCACTTGGAGTATAAAACTCTCCGCCCTTTTTTCCCTCTTCTCCTGCAAAATGACCTAATAAATACTCATAAGCATCACCAATTACATCATTTCCCTCTAACATTGATGGTCTTAAATCAAGTCTTACATCATTAAAATCCTCTATTAGATTTTTTAAAATTGAGTTTCGCTCTTTTGTCTCACCAAGCACATTTTTATTATTAAAATCTATATTTCTAAAAATTCCCTCTAATTTTTCTCTGTTATCCTCTTCAATTCTCTCAAGTGTTTTATTCATTATCTCACCAAGATTAGAGGCCTCTTTGTGTTTTACAAGATATTCAAAAGTACAACTTTCATCTAATTTGAATTTTTCTCTTTTTAGTTTTGCCTCTATTCTATCAACTTTATCTCCATGTTCTATTCGTAGTTGTTCTAATTTCTCTTTATAAAAATCAGATAAATACTTAACAAATAACATTGTTAAAATATAATCTTTATAGGTTCCACTATTCATTGTACCACGAAAAGTATCACAAGCTTTCCATACTACATTATTGATTGTGCTTTGAGTTGTTTTTTGCATTTAATTACTCTCCATAACTAGTTAATGTTTCAAATATTTGTTTATTTAGTTTCTCTTTTTCTACAACAACTGTTTTTAAAAGTTCTGTCTCTTTGTGTGCAAGTTTTAGATACTCTACTATCTTTTTTTGTTTATCTAAGTTTATAACTGGTATTTTTATCTCATTTACATCTGTAACTTTTATCATAGGTATAGTTGTACCAACTATTGCACCTTGTGATAACTGTTTTTTTACAATTTTGCTATTAAGAAAATAGGCTAAAAAATGTGAATCAAAGTTAATATCACTAAGCATAATACGAACTATTAAAGATGAATAGATAAGATTTTCATACTTTTTATCTATAAAAACTGCAAAGTTTGGTTCTCTTAATCTTAATAAAATATCCCCCTCTTTTACTTGGAAATCCTCTTTAATTTGTTCATTTGAGATAAATTCATCTGCAAAATGATTATTATAAATAGCATATTCATTAAAAGATTTTAAAGAAACCACACTATAATAAAATTTAGACTCTTCACTTTTAGATGCTTTTTTTCTATCTAAAACAACTCCTGTTTTTATTTCTGCAATATCTCCCAGTTTTATTTTCATTAAAAAATCCTTTATAATAAGTATTATTTATGTAATAATACATTAATTTTAATATAATATCAAAATTTATATTTGTCAATATTTTTTTGTAGTATTTAAAAAATAATACAATTAAAACAAATAATTTTTATTTTGACAATACTCAATTTTCAATAAATAATTAGTATTATCTATTTTTTAAAATATTGATATAATTATAAGTGATTGGTATTCTTACAAAAGTGAGTATGTATCAATCATAGGATAGTTTGAATCTACCATAAAACGTTGGAAAATAACCTCAAAGAGGGCTAAAAACTCTGAATGAGTATATATATCAACAATAAGAACATTCTTGTTTAACTTCTCTTCTGCTTGGTTTTTCCTAAAATTATTGTAAGAATCAATTGCTCTTAAATCAATCCAACCAGAGTACATATCTGTATTTATATCTGCATTATTTTCATCTTTTTCTGCATCAATTTCAGATGAAATACCATAATTTGAGTCCTGTTTTTTCAGAATTAAATCTCTCTCTTTTTGTTGAAATAGATATAATGGTTGAACTTGAAATGATACAGACATTAATATTGCTTTAAGATATATAAAATAGTCTGGATAATCTTTATACTCCTCTTGAAGTTTTTTCTCCATCAATAGAGATACTTTATCAAAATTCTTTTTATCAAGATAGAATTGATTTAAAAGATCTTTAAAAACCTCAAGTTGATCTTTATTTGGAGACTCAATATCTTCAACAGAGAATTTATCAGGAAATGTCTCTTTCAAAATAGGAGAATATGAAACAGTAAAATCCTCAATAAAATAGCTTGTTAAAAATCGCTCAAAGAAATCTATTAAATCCTGTTTTTTAGGTAAAACAAAACTAAAAACATTCTCTTTGAATTTAACATCAATATTCCCCATTAAAACTCCTTTAAAACTCAATCAAAATAATATTTGTGAATATAAAATCTATTTTTTTAACATTGGAAAACCAAGATTCTCTCTATGTTTTAAATATCCCTCTGCAGATTTTTTTGCAAGATTCCTAACACGTAAAATATATCTCTGTCTCTCTGTTACAGAGATAGAACCTCTTGCATCTAATAGATTAAACACATGAGAACATTTCATACAATAGTCATAGGCTACTGTTGGAGAATCAAGCTCAAGAAGGCGTAATGACTCTTTCTCAAACTTATCAAATAGTTCAAAATTTAGATCTGAATCGGAAAGTTCAAAATTAAATTTAGAGTACTCCACTTCATTAGAATGAAATACATCACCATAAGTCACATTTTCTGACCATCTTAGGTCATAAACATTATTAACATTCTGGAGATACATTGCAATTCGTTCTAAACCATAAGTTATCTCACAAGCTACTGGTGATAATTCAAAACCACCAGCCTGTTGAAAATATGTAAATTGAGTAATCTCCATTCCCGATGCCCAAACCTCCCAACCAAGTCCCCAAGCACCAAGTGTTGGCGATTCCCAATTATCCTCAACAAAACGGATATCATGTTCTTTGGGTTCAATTCCTATTTCGCGAAGTGATTGAAGATATAACTCCTGCATATTCTCAAGAGATGGTTTCATTATCACCTGCATTTGATAGTAATGTTGTAATCTATTTGGATTTTCACCATATCGACCATCAGATGGTCTACGAGATGGCTGAACATAAACAGCATTCCAAGGTTCAGGACCTAAAACTCTTAAATATGTTGATGGATGAAAAGTACCTGCACCAACCTCCATGTCGTAGGGTTGTACAACTAAACAGCCTTGACGTGACCAAAAATCGAGTAATTTTAGTATCATCTCTTGAAAATTTAATGCCTTATTCATTATATCTCCACCAAAAAACTTCAGATAATATCATGAATAGTTATATTTTTCAAATTAAATATAATAATTTTCAAATATTATAGGAT
>JAFGXH010000339.1 GCA_016936735.1 bacterium | reverse complement strand
TTTATAAAAAATATAATTTTTATTTAATAAAAATAGCATGTTAATAAATTTTTAATAATATTTTACACCTAATACTAACCCTATTTATAAGACAAAAATGTCTAATAATAGTATTTTTTATAGAATTTTGAAAAAATTTTGTAGAAACTAGAAAATATTTATGTTATAGAGACTATCCTATATTTTTTGTAGATATATTAATCTACAAAATAACAGTCTCTACAATTAAGGAGTTTAAAGTTTATATGCAAAATATAAAAAAACTATTTCTTGCCTCTCAATCACCAAGAAGAAAAGAGTATTTAAATATTTTAGGTGTTCAATATCAATCAATCTCTCCAAAAATTGATGAAAGCTGTCTGATTAATGAGAAACCACTTGATTACTTATATAGAGTGATTCATTTAAAAACAGACTCTGCAAATAGTTTAATAATTGAAAATTCAGAAAAAAATAGTTCTGAAATAACAAAAGATTTTGTAACTCTTACTGCTGATACAATTGTCTTAGTTGGAGATACTATTTTTCAAAAACCAGAATCTGAAAAAGAGGAAAAAGAGTTTCTTAAACAGCTATCAAATAGATGGCATCAGGTTATAACAGGATTCCATATTTTTTCAAACTACCATAAAATAGATTACTATAATTTTGTTAAAACAGATATTCTTTTTAAAAAATTATCTGAATCTGAAATAGATTTCTATATCTCTCTTAATGAGTATTCTGATAAAGCTGGAGGATATGGAATTCAGGGAGCAGCCTCTTTTATGATTAAAGAGATTCATGGTAGCTACTCTAATGTGGTTGGTTTTCCTATAGAGGAGATTTTTACAAAACTACAGGATTTTGAAATTATTAAACTTTAATAATTTAAATATCTACTGTTTTGTTTTTTGTGTAGATTTACCATTATATATTTAACTAACTTATTTTTACAAATGATAATATATTTTGTAATTATATTATCATTTATTTATTAAAAATTGTTAGTTGCATAAAGTTTATTTAGATATTAAAAATATCTGTTTTATTATTTTTTTATGAGGTTTTTTTATGAGTGGTCTTGAGGTTTTTGGTTATATCTCATCTGTTTTAGTTGCAGTCTCCCTTATGATGAGTAATGTATTTAAATTAAGGGTGATTAATTTTGTTGGAGCTGGTGGATTCTCAATTTATGGGCTTCTAATTGGTGCATATCCTGTTTTTATTTTAAATGGAGGAATTGCATTAGTTGATCTCTATTTTTTATATAAAATGTTCACAGCTAAAGACTATTTTAGTCTTATATATCTTTATGGAAAAAAAGCTGCATTTCTTGAGCAGTTTCTAAAATTTTATAATAAAGATATATTAACCTATTTTCCAGAGTTTAATTTGGAAAAATATGAGAATCCACAAATTATATATGTTATGAGAAATATGATTACTGTTGGATTATTTGTTTATCAAGCAATTGATAAAGATAGAATTGAGATTCTGTTAGACTATACAACTCCAGATTATAGAGATTTTAAAAACTCAAAATTTCTATATTCAAGACAGATTCCAAAACTTATTCAAGAGGGTTACTCAATATATTGTATTGAAACCTCAAATACTATTGTACAAAAATATGTAAAAAAGATAGGTTTTGTTGAATCTAAAGATAATACAAATATGTTTGAGAAATGTTTTTTCCCAAAAGAGGACTCTTTTTTATAAAAATCTAATTTTAAATCTACTATAACATATTCTATTTGATAATTTTTCTATTTTTTAATAGAATATAATTGACTATTTAATCTATTTTGGAGGTTTTATGAGATATTTTAAAAAAGTAGAAGGAGACAGACTATATTTATCACCAATAAATTTAGATGATGTTGAGAAATATATTGAGTGGTTAAGTGATCCAGAGGTTTCAATCCCATTAGGAAACTCAGCAATGGTTTTTACAACTAAAAATGAGAGAGAGTTTTTAGAAAAATTAGCCTCAGGGGAACATGCTTTTTCAATTGTAAAAAAAGGGGTCTCTGATAATGGAGAGCTTTTTGTCAGAGATGGAGACGTTTTAATTGGGAATTGTGGTATTTTTGATATAAACCACATTCATCAGACAGCAACAGTCGGACTTTTTATTGGCGATAGAGAGAATAGAGGGGTTGGTTATGGAACAGAGACTCTTAAACTACTTCTATCTTATGGTTTTAAAATTTTAAATCTACACAATATTATGCTTACTGTTTTCTCATTCAATAGTGCAGGATTAAAATCATATAATAAAGTTGGATTTAAAGAGTTTGGACGAAGAAAAGAGGCTATTCAAATGAATGGAAAACGTTTTGATATAGTCTATATGCAGATTTTATCATCTGAGTTTGAATCAGATACTCTCTCTAAACATCTCCCAATATAGTAATTATCTATTTAAATTATAAAAACTCTTATATTTAGATTTTTATTGTAAATAATAGGTATGAATTCAAGTTTTTATGATTACTCGAAAAATCTACCTTCAAAACAAAAGAGAATTCAGAATAATCTATTTCTAATAAATATAAGCCTTTATTATAATTAACTTATACTAAAATAAGAAAACTATTTATTCTATTTTAAAACTAAAATATACTATACTGATAAAATAAATTTTACTAAAAACAGACTATATATATTTGATTTTAATTATAAAATAGGTTAAAATTCATTGTATTTTTAAGAGTCTGTTTTGAAATATTTTATATTTTTTATCACATTTCTATTTATATCTTGTCAAACTGGGGGAGTAAAAAATAGAAATAGTGAGAAAAATAGTATTTATGGCAAAGCATCTTGGTATGGGGAAAAATTTCATGGTAAAAAAACCGCAAGTGGAGAGATATATTCAATAAATAAAAATACTGCTGCTCATAAAACTTTACCTTTTGGAGTAATATTAAAAGTTACAAACCTAAAAAATAATAAATCGGTTGTTGTAAAAGTTAATGACAGAGGGCCATATGTTAGAAATAGAGTTATTGATTTGAGTAAATCTGCTTTTAAAAAGATATCATCACTAAATAGTGGGGTTATTGATGTAAAAATAGAGATTTTAGATGATTCAAAAACTTTTAAATATAAAAATTAAATAGATTTTAATTTTTTAATAGACTAAATTAATGATTTTATATTTTATAAAGATATCTATTATGGAGGTTTAGATGTATAGATTTCTTGTTTTTACTATTTTTGCACTTCTATTTTTCTCAATTGGTTGTGAAAAAAAAGAGGATGTTACCATTTTACCTGGAGAGTGTGCCTTACAATCAGATTGTGCAGAGTTAGAGGATTGTAAATTTACATCATTAACATCAGAGAAGGGTGAATGTGTTCCGATGATTGAGTGTTCTGAAACAGATTTTTGTAGTGATGGAAGAGCCTGTAGAGCAAAAGAGGATAAATCCTATTGTGGATACTCTTCTGAGGTTTTTTCCATAACAACAGAAAGTAATTTAAATGCAACAAAAGATGTTTATTTTGAAAAATATCTCTCTGTTGAGGGGGATAGTGGAAATCACTTTTTTGTTTTGAATCAAGGTTCATCTTTACCAAGTGGACTTTCTCTGGAGTCTAATGGGAAGCTTTCAGGAACTCCATTAGAGAAAATTAATAGTTTTTCTTTCTCTATTGTTGCAGTAAATGGAAAAATTACAGATATATATTACTATAACACAAGAGCTGTTGAGAAAAATTTTCTAATAACAATTATTGAGAATCCAAATTGTGGTGAATGTCCAGAAAACTCATATTGTGATACATCTTTAGAGGTTCCAACATGTGTTTGTAATCAAAGTTTCCATTTTGAGGATGGCATTTGTTTATCAAACACAAAAACAGTATCCTGTTTAGATACTCCTCCATTAAATGCAACATCAGAGATTATTGATGTTGAAATTATATGGGATGAAAATGATTCTCAATGGCAATCTCCAGCTATATGTGATTGGAGTTGTAATGAAACTTTTGAGGAGATAGATGGAGCTTGTGTCTGTTCAGAAAATTTTCATGAAGAGAATGGAGTTTGTAAAAGTAATACAAAATCTGTTCAATGTAAAAATCTATCACCTGAAAACTCAGAGGTTGATATTATTGAAGTTGAAATCTATTGGGATTCAACAAATTTAACTTGGTCTGAACCAGAGGAGTGTGCTTGGGGCTGTATTCCTGATTTTCATGTTGAAATAAATAGAGGTGAAAACTATTTATGTGTATCTGATGTAAAAGTGGTTGCATGTATTGAAGAGGATACAATTCCAGAACATGCTTCATCTATTATAGGAAATGTGGAGATATACTGGAATTCTGATACTGAAACTTGGGATGAACCTGAGTTTTGCTATTGGGAATGTGATACTGGTTTTGAAAACTCTGATGGAATTTGTAGATGTCCTTATGATCAACATATTGAGAATGGAGTTTGTGTTGATAGTGTCCAATTAGTAAGTTGTATTGCTGACCCAGAGGGAATTGATAATGGATTCTATATTATTGAAAATGTTGAAATATATTGGAGTGAAGAGAGTGGAGTTTGGGATGATACTCCAGAGTGTGAATGGGAATGTAATGAGTGGTTTATGAAAAATGATGAACAAACACTCTGTATTTCAAAACTTATTATTAATGAAACAACAAGAGTAGATGGAAATATGATTGAGATATACAATAGAAGTGAAGATGAATTAGATTTATCTCAGCTCTATTATGATGTTTGGATTGAAGGTGATGTAACCTATCAAGATAGACAACCTATAATAGATATGTTACCAGAAACAAATTATATCGCTCCAAATAGCTATTTAAGTTTTTCAATTGCACCAAGTGATAGAGTTTTAAATGCATCAATTATTTTTTCAAATGATGATATTCATGATCCTGAAGCAGAAATTGTTTTTTTAGATGGAGTTGTAATTCCTAGCTATAGTGAAAGCATATTTGAATCTTATGGTCGTTTTCCTGATATTACAGGTGAGTTTAAACCTCTTGAGGTTTGGACTCCTGAAAGAAAAAATGAGGTAATTATTGATGTTTGTGGAACAGGATATAGTAGTTCTCAACTTGGATTAAATGAGGAAGTAACTTTTGATGGTTTTTATTTAGTAGATGGACTTACAACATCACCACGAGCAGAAGTCGAAATGATTTCATCTCAATTCTGTATTGCAATAGATGATACAAATATTAGTGATTTTGAGTGTTTTGATGCCTCTTTTGATAGTGTTTCTGGTTATAATCATTACTATAACATCAATTATACTGCAAATGAATTAGGAATGTTTAACTTCTTTTTTAGATTCTCTGGGGATGGTGGATTAAGCTGGTTTCCTTGCAGTACAAGCCCTGGAACTTTCTATCAAAATGGAGAGAGTTTTAATGAACAAATGATAGGTTTTTTTGGTGTTATAGAGTAACTATTATCTGATTTTATAACCACAATATTTGCAAAACTTCCCCTCTTTATCAACAGGTTTTCCGCAAGAGGCACAAAATTTAACTAAATCCTTTTCCATAGCTAAATTTTCCTCTTTTGGAATTGATGTTATTATTTCATTATCTTTTTCAGAGGAGTTTAAATTCTCTGAATTTTTTAAAGAGTCTACATATTTTTTTAAATTTGCAAATATTTTAGCATCAATATCCTCAAAACTGTTTTTATTATTTTTTTCTAAAAATAAACTATTTTGAGAATCTATCTGTTTATCGAAGTTTTCAGGTTTTTTAGATCGCCCCATCAAAAAAATAAGTGAAATAGATATTACTAATCCAGCACCAATCCATAGCCAAACCATAAATGGATTTATATATACTCTTATAAGAGCCACACTATTCTCTTGGTCAACCCCCTCAACAACAACATAAACATCCCTTAGCATATTAATATCTAATGATGCCTCAGCAGATATTCCACCTATTAAATTAAAAAAATATCTTTTTGATGGTGTTAATTGAGCTATTTTTTGATTAGAATTAAAAAGAGATATCTCAACAACCAACTCTTCATAATGATTTGCATTAACTGTTCTACTAATTTTATCAAAACTAAATTTATACTCATTAAAACTAAATTTTTCTCCCTCTTTAACTTTATATTGTCTCTCTTTTTGATATGATGAACCTAAAGCACCAATAAAAAATAGTGCAATTCCAATATGAACTAAATAGGCTCCATACTTTTTTTTATTTTTAAAAAACCCTTTTTTAAAATCTGATAGAGTTAGTATAACTGTTTCAATAACAAAAAATATAACAATTGGGGTATAAATAGATTTTATTGGAATAATAAAAAATATTATTGATGAGGCTAAAAATGATGCAATAGTTGATATAATGAGTACTCTTTCTATTTTGAGGGGGGTTTTCCATCGAGCTAACGGAGAAAATCCCATCAGAATCAATATAATAATCGCTACAGGAACAAACACTTTTGTAAAAAAACTGTTTGCAAGAGAGAATTTAAATATTGTTGGAGCAACTGTTCCAAATAAAACAATAAAAAAAGCAACTAAAAATAGAATATTAGAGAGAAGAAACATACCCTCTTTTGATGTTAGATACTCTATTTTTTGTTCATATTTAATTATTTTATAGTTTTTTATAAAATGGTATAGATATATTACAACTATAAAAATAATAAAAAATAGAAAATAGTCTCCTATTGATGATTTAGAAAAAGCATGAACAGACTCAATAACACCTGAACGGGTTATATATGTTCCAAATATAGTTAAAATATATGTTAATAGAGCCCAAAAATAGCTCCATTTAGGAAAATATCCCCCTTTTTTATTTGCATATAGAGAGTGTATTAAAGCTGTTGATGTTATCCAAGGCATAAATGAGGAGTTTTCAACAGGATCCCAAGCCCAAAATCCACCCCAGCCAAGCTCTGTATATGCCCAAACAGAGCCTAAAACATTTCCTGCTGTTAAAAATATCCAACTTAAAACACTCCATCTTCTAGATTTTTCAGCCCAATCTGAAACTGAACCACCACTAATTAAAACCCCAAAAGAGTATGCTAGTGTTATTCCAAAACCAGTATAACCCATATATAAAAGTGGCGGATGAAGTAGCATTGAGACTGTTTGAAGCTGCGGATTCATTCCAGCACCCTCTTTAGGTATAAAATCTGTAAAAATCTCAAAAGGATTTGATTTTAAGGCAACAACAGAGATAAAAAATAGTTGAATAATATTTACAGATATGAAAACAATACTATTTTGCTTAGTATTACTATTCTCTCTAAATAGTAACACTAAGTTATATATTGATATTAAAGCCAACCAAAAAAGTAAACTTCCCTCCTGTCCTCCCCAAAGAGCAGCCATTCTATAAAGAATGGGCATTGTTGAATCAGAATAGTTTGCCACATATTTTATACTAAAATCATTTGAGATAAAGGCATACTCTAATAATAGTGTAGATATAAGTATAAAAGCAATTGATGAAAAATTTAAAATTTTAGAGAGATCTATTTTATTATAGTTAAAATTAGATTTATATTGCTCCATTTTAAATTTATAAAATAGGACTATAACAGTTCCAATAGTAGAAAAAAAAGCCATATAAATTGATAAAATACCATAAAAAGCCAATATATCCTCCAAAAGATAAAAGAGACTTATATTTTATATATTTTAGATTAATAAAACAATCAAAAAATATATTAATTTGTAATGATTTTATTTTAAGATATTAAGTTAAAACTCAATTTCTGAAGTTCTACCAGGTTTTATAGAGATATTAAAAGTTTTTGATGAGCCAAGATCTTTTAATACAAGTTTATAATCACCCTCATATAACTCTTTTTCAACCGCTCCAGAGCCAATTGTTTTTCCCTCTAAAATAACAGCTGGAGACTTTGTTGTTTTAATTTTTAGAGTCCCTTTTCTAAATTTTATAATTTGAGGAAGCTCTGCATCTTTTCTAATAATAATATTTATTGATGTATCAATCATCTCATTACTATTTTTAAGAGTTAGAGTATGTTTTCCCTCTGGTAACTCATATTTCATTATAGGGGTTGTTCCTATCTTTTTCCCACTAAGATATACATCTGTAAAAGGTGTTGTGCTAATAGTTAAAGTTCCTTTTCCAATCTCCTCTTTAACTTCAACAATTTTTTTATCAGTTGTTTCATTACTATTTTTTTCAACTTTCGATGTAGTAACTTGTGTTAATTTTACAGAAATCTCATCACCAATATTTTTTGATGTTTTTGTAAAACTCTCTGTTTTAAAACCATTTTTTGCAACTTTGAATTTATAAGATGATTTTAATGGAATTGAGTAGTTTTTAATTGGAGTTAAACCTATTTTTTGGTTATTTACATAAACAAGAGCTCCAACTGGATCTGATGTTATCGATATATCAATATATTTAGCTGACGATTTCTTAAGTTTCACATCTAACTGAGAAGGATTAAATTCATCAATTTTTACTGTTTGAGAGAAAGGCTCATATCCAGTTGCTTTTACTTGAACTTCATGCTCTCCAGCAACCAATTTATCAAGTATAAACTGTTCAGAGTCACTATCATATTCAATACCATCAAATATAACTTTTGAATTTTCTGGCGTTTTTATAATAACAAGTTTCCCTTTTCCAATAACTGTTGTATCCTGTTTTAAAGAGAAGGAGAAGTCCTTAATTGATGATGAGAATGTAAACTCCTTTTCCTCTGGAATATAACCATTTTTCTCTATTTTTAGTTTATATTTTTTACCAATCTCAAAAGGTATAATTGTATCTGTCTTGTTTTTATAAAGTTTGTCATCAATAATTATATCAGCAAAAGATGGTTCAGATTTTATTGGAATCTCTATTACTGATCCATTATTCTCCTCAACAACAGATTTTTTTACACACATATCACCATTCTTTTCAAATCCAGTTGAACACTCTGAGCAGTTTTCCCCTTGATATCCAGGAGGACATTTTTGATTTCCTCCAAGAGAGTAACATTTTGCTATTCCATCTTGATCTGAACAGATTTCACCTTTATTGCAAGAGAGTTTACTCAAACTACAGTTAGGCAAACAGGAACCATCCGCATCATTATCCTGAAATCCAGGAGCACATATTGCACAATTCTCACCAGTATATCCAATTGGACATTTAGTTTTTTTATCTTGCAATAAAAATAGAGTTAAAAGAGATGCAATAACAAGCATTGCAACAAGAATCCCAATTAATAAAAATTTATTTTTTTCAGATTCAGGTCTAAAAGAGCTTGTGTTATTTGTAAGAGATGCAAAACCACCACTTGTATATAAACCACTTCGATTAAATGAGTTATCATCATTTGAAAAACCAATTGGGGATTGACCAATCATTGAAAGTTGATTATTTCCTAATTGAGATACTTGAGATATTTGAGAATCTGTTTTATTAGCAATAACTGTTTTATTGTTATTATTTGATAAAACATCTGTTAATACAAACTCCTCAGGCTCCTCTCTTAAAAGTTTTTCATGTTTCTCTTTCATCTCTGCAATTCTTTCTGCAAAGGTTTTTCTCATCCAGTTTGATAAATCAACACTTGAGGATGGTTTTGGAAAAGTTTTTAAGAAATCATCTAAATCCAAATGCAATTCTCTTGCACTTTGGTATCTTTTAGTAACATCTTTTTCAAGAGCCTTCATCACAATTTTTGATAGTGCAGGTGGATATTTTGGATTTATCTCATCTGGAGCAATAATTGGATCCTCTGTGATCATTTTCAAAGTCTTTAACTCAGAATCGGAACGGAAAAGTCTTTTTCCTAATGTTATCTCATATAACACAATTCCTAGAGCAAAAACATCAGAACGACCATCTAGTTTTTTCCCAAGAGCCTGTTCTGGAGACATATAGGCAAATTTCCCTTTTAAAGTACCTGCTCTTGTCTCTTGAGATTGTGTTGCAGCTTTTGCAATACCAAAGTCAACAATTTTTACAGTACCCATAAATGTCACAAGTATATTTTGAGGAGAGATATCTCTATGAACAATATTAAGTGGAGTTCCATACATATCTGTTAATGTATGTGCATAGTGAAGTCCCTCTGCAGCTTGAGACATAATATTAGCAGCAAACTGTATTGGTAAAAAATGACCCTGTTTTATTGAAGTTTGTAAAATACCCTTTATATCTTCTCCAGAGATATACTCCATTGCAATATAGTAGGCATTTTGTTCTTTGCCTAAGTCATAAATCTGAACAACATTTGGGTGATTCAATTTTGCAGCAATTCTTGCTTCATCAAGAAACATAGTAACAAAATCATTATCATGTGTAAAATGAGGAAGAATCTTTTTTATAACAACAAGTTTTTCAAAGCCCTCAACACCTAACTGTTTTGCTAGCCATATCTCTGCCATACCTCCTGTAGCAATTTTGTCGAGAAGTATGTATTTTCCGAAGTTCATAGCCATCCGGACTCCCTAATAAAACGATATATGATAAATTCTTTTCACACTAGTGTCAATAAAATCATTAAATTTTTTAAAAAAATAGATATTTTTAATTTTTTACATAAAAATATCAAGAAAAATAGATTAAAAATAAAATTCTGGTTTACAAAAAATTAAACCATTGCATAAATAGTAACATTTTATAAAAGAATTTTCAAATAAACCAAAAATAAAACTCTTTTTATATCTTTTAAAATTTTTTAACTTTTTCTAAAAATCTATCATAAAGAGTATTTCTTATCGAGCTTTCATCTGATATACTTAATTTATCACAACTTTTACCATTTTTTTTACAAAAATATAAAAACATAATAAATACTCTTTTTTTCTCCCCTTTATTCCCAATTTTATCTATATTATCTATAAAAAAATTAAAACCCTCTTCTGAATTTAATGATAGTTTGAATATCAATTTACTCTCTAAATCTGGTTGTTCATCATTAAATAACTCAATAATTTTTGTCAAATTATTTTGAGTAAAATAGAAAAAAGCTAGCCATTTTTTAAATCTAAGCTCCTTTTTTGATTTTTTATAGGCGGTATAAAACTGATTTGTTGCATTAATTGTATCATTCTCTTTTAAAAGTCTTAAACCATTCATTAAAAATATATCAGGAGTTTCATCATATTTTATTTTTAACTCATTATAAAGTGAATCAAACTCATAATTAAACCCTTCATAAAGATAGTAGACCATTTTTTGAAGATATTGATATTTTGTTTTTGCTTTTAAAATATCTGTTTTTAGTGCAATATCCTTGAAGTAATCTGGATTCTCTTCATAATAGTAGAGTGTTTTATAATAGTCTCCTATGTCACTTTTCTCATTTTTTAAAATAGTTAAATCAAATCTATTATTCATATTATAAATCAAACCATTATAATATTCAGTTTGTTTCTGTTTTCTCTCAGAAACAAACACAGAAAAAATTGTATACCCTGCAATAGAAAATAGAGCTAAAATAAAAACTAATAGAATATATTTTTTAGATTTTCCATAAACAAACTCTTTCTCTAATCCAGCAAAAAACTCATCATCAATTTTTTTTGATTCTGCCTGAATTTCAGCTCTAAAAGTACCAGAAGGGTCTAACTCCTTTATTGATGTAACAAGAGTTTGTTCGATATTAATTGTTGCATCTGTCTGTTCAGCCTTTTTAAAATGTTTTTGAAAACTATTTTTTATATCTGCACCCTCTGGATTAAGCTCATAGGCTTTTAAAAGAAGAATTTTTCCTTTTTCAATCATATTTTCAGAAAATAAAACCTCTGATATATAGTAATAACTATCTGCTCTAAATGGGTCTATTTTTATCGCCTCTTTAAAGATATCTATTGCTTTTACTCTGTTTCCCAATTTAATATATCCTTTACCAATAAGATATAATGGCTCTATAAATTTTGGAAAATATAAAACCCCATTTTGAGCAATACGAATAGATTCTTCATATTTTTTTTTGGAAAATAGTCTTTTAGCTAATGGATAAAAAGCTATAGATTTAGGATTATTTTTTAGATAACGAATAAGATCTAAATCTCCTAGTTTATATAACTCCTCTAGCTCTTCAAGATATTGTTGTTCCAAAATTCCTCCCAATATAGAAAGATAAATTATTAAACAAGATTCTATAACACAAACTATCATAAAATCAAAAAGAACA
>JAFGXH010000338.1 GCA_016936735.1 bacterium | reverse complement strand
GGGTTCCTTAAAAATGCTAAAGCATTTTTAGGGTGCGAGTAAGAGGGGGCTAGGGGGTGAGGGGAAAAGAAAAAATAGTATAACTATTTTTATTTATAGGAGTTTTATGAGATACTTTATTTTAATTTATCTAATTTTTCTATCATTAAATATATATTCTGAAGATAATAGTATTTTCTCTGGCTATTTAATGTCTTATGATTATGTTGACATCACAGAGCCACTATATGATGCAGGCTTTTTTAATACAAAATCTGCATCTGGAGAGTATCTTCTTCAGGATAGAGTTGGCTTAAGGCTTCAATTAAGAGTCTCAACTGATATAACAAAAGATATCTCTGTTGATAGCTCTATAAATTTTGAACAGGATGTAACAGATACGAAAAAAGACCCCTCAACAGCCCCCTCTGATAATTTTGAAACATATTTCAAAGAGGGCTTTATATCAATTCGAGATATTTTAGGTCGAATTGATGCTAAAATAGGTCGCCAATATATTTTCTGGGGTCGTTTTGAGTGGGGTGGTGGATTAGATGTTATATCTCCTTGGGATTTTGAAAAGATGTCTGCTGAGAAAGAGAATTTTAGAGCAGCTTTAGATTCAGCTCAGATGTTTGTTAATTTTGAAAATATCTCTTTTGAGCTTCTGTTTGTTCCAATATTTTCTCCAAGTAGAATGGGATTAAAGATATCAGATACTCATTATGAATCTGATTGCTCTGAAGATGCCTCTCTTTGTCTTGTTCAAAAAGAGGGAGAGGCTAAACCATTTACTCTTGAGAATAGCGAATTTGGAATAAGAGCTACAATAAATACTCCATTCGATTCAGAAACAACTTTAAGTTGGTTTAAGGGGTATGATAGAACATTCTCAATGTTTTTTGAGCAAAAAGTTGCAAGCAATGGGAATACAATGATTGTTTTTACTCCCAAATATCTTCCAATACAGCTATTTGGTTTAGATACAGAGTTCTCTTTATTTGGAAGTAGTTTTATTTTAGAGGGAAGCTATTTGAAAACAGATGATAGTGATGGTGAAAATATTTTTGTGAAAAACAGTAGAGCAAAAGCCTCTTTTGGTTTTGAATCAGATATAACAGGAGATCTATCTGTTATGTTAGTATACTCTTTTACATATCTTTTTGATTATGATAGACAAAAAGATTATGATGGTCGATATGAGGCAGGAGATAGAAACTTTTATGTTGAACGTCAAATGCAACATGAGCTTGTTTATAGAGTTCGATATAATTTTTCAAATGAGTTTTCTGTTCAGTTAATGCAACTTTTTAATATTATTGACCTGAATTTTATGACATTAGCCTTTGTAAATTGGCAAATTGGTAGTAATCTTAAAATCTATTCAGGAACAGTTGTTTTTAAAGGCAAAGAGGGAACACGTTTTGGTCGTCTTGAAAATCAGAGTAGATTCTTTTTTGAGATAAAATATATGTTCTAAGATATTTTTCTCTTTTTAATAATGATTTTTATAATAATTGATATAATAATCATTAAAAAAAAGTATGGGATAAATAGAATAGGATAAAAAATGGTATTCTCAATATTACTATAATAGTTAATCATTACTGTTTTGTGTTCTCCAACAGATGAAGCAATAAATTTATAAGATAAAATAAAAACCATAAATGGAACAAATGATATAATTAAAGATAATAGAAGATTATATCTTGTTGTAATTTTCTCTTTTTTCCAGAATAGAATAAAAACATGAAATAAAAATAGAATTATAATAGATGCTAATGCTAAATTTGATGGATTTATATCAGCTAATGTTTTTGCAAATCCTTTAATCTCAGGGGTAAAAGCTATTTTAATACTATCTGCTGGTAACTCATTAAATGAATAGAGAACTTTGTTATCTTTTACTCTATTTTTAGTTTCACCTAAGTTTGTTGTAATCTCATCTGAATAGTTTTCAAAATCTATTTTGACATTAAGTTTACCAAAAGATTTCCAAAATTTTGCAGGAGCTAATGAGTAATCAAAACTGTATTTATTAACTAATCCCCATCTAGAAACCCATGGAGAGGCACTATATTCAACTCTTATTTTATGTTCACCTTTTGTTAATGATGTCTCAAAATATTTTAAATCATTAAAATAGTATACATCTCTAAAACCACTACTCCAATGTATAGTAATTGATTCTATATTTTCTGATTGGTCTGCAACTTTTAAAGATTCACTAAATTTATCAAAAGGTGAATCTTTTATTGATGTATACTCTTTAGGAATATCAAGAGTTTTAACCTCTAAATCATCAACCCAAACTTTAAATCCATTTTTATACTTCTCTGCAATAAAAAGTAGTGGAATCTGTGTTCCCTCAATATCTGTTGAGATATTATATTCTATTTTAAAATAGGCACTATTAAACTCTTTATTAATTTTAATATCAATATTTTCAGACAAAATATTGATATCTTTACTTGATATTACTGTTGATGTTTTAGTTCCTTGGTGATATGGTGATGCCATATTTCCAAATATTGTAGTTGCTAAAAAAATAAAGATAACTGTTAAAAAATCTCTCATACTATCCCCTTTAACTATTGTTCAATTTTTTTAATTTGTCTTTTATTGTGGTGTATTGATTTTTCATATGTTGTATCTTTTGTTTTTTTTGTAGATTGTTCATCTTTTAGAAAATTTGGAAGTTTTCTTCCTGAAACTCTTAAATAATCATTTTTTATAGACTCTTTTTCATCAAGATATATCGATAGATTTTCTGCCAGTTTATCAAGACTAATAGAGTGTGTTGCATCCACTTTTTTATAAAGATAGTTTGAAAAATTAAGAAATGATTTAAATGGAGTTTCATCTTTTTCTAATAGGATTTTCATTGTTTCAGGAAAATTTCCTGAGTTAAAACATAAATCCCAATATTTTGCAAATCTAGTCAACTCTCTCATTTTTAAAAATGAAATAGTGCTATTTTGAAGCACTCTATAGGGTGGTTTTGTTTCATAAATCATATTAAAATTTTTATCATGAATAGATATTATTGCACCTCTAAGTTTTTTTAGTATTCCAACCTGAATCTCTTCAACATCAAGTGAAAGAAGCCAATTAAAACCAGCTTCAATCTCCTCTAAACTCTCTCCTGGAAGTCCAATAATCAGATCTGTATGAAGATGAACAGATTTACAACTATTTAAAAATCTAATATTCTCCTCTATTTTTTGATAGTTTTGAAATCTACCAACTCTTTTACTTACAGAATCTGTTCTAGTTTGAATTCCAACCTCAAATTGAAGAGAACCTAAGGGAAAATCTTTAACAATCTCTTTTAATTTTTCAGATAATCTATCTGGAACAACTTCAAAATGGAGAAAAAATGGCTCATTTTTATTTTTAAAAAACTCTAATATCGGTAAAACTCTATTATCATTTAAATTGAATGTTCTATCAATAAATTTAAACTCTCTTGCCCCTTTTTTCCACAACATATCCATATCTAAAAGAAATTTATCAATACTAAAATATCTTACTTTTTTATCAAGTGCAGATAAACAAAAGTGACAACCAAATGGACAACCACGACTACTTTCAACATAAATATATCTATTTTGAATATCTGAATCACTATATAAACTATATGGAGATTCAATCTCTAACTCTTTATTATAATTTAAATCTGTATTAAACTCTAATTTTATAGATTTTGGTAAATTTTTATAATTATCTAAATCTATATTGAGTTCTGTTTCTGTTTTAAAAATCTTTTCTTCTGAAAGTAGATTTTTACATAAATAATAAAATCTCTCTTCACCTTCACCAGAAATATGATAGTCTGAAAAATTATATACATCAAGATTTTCATAATCATAACTAACTTCAGGACCACCAATAACAATAACTATTTGAGGATATATAGATTTTATGATTTTTATAACCTCTGTTGTTTCAATATAGTTCCAAATATAAATACCAAAGCCAACTATTGTTGGATTCTCAATAATTATTTTCTCTGCAATATCTATTGGTGATTCAGATATTGTGAACTCAATAATATTACATATATCTTTAAACTCTTTTAAGTTTGCTTTTAAATAACGTAATCCTAATGATGTATGGTGATATCTTGCATTAAGTGTTGTTAAAATAATTTTTTTACTCATATCTCTCTGTATTATAATTATGTTTTAATGTTATTTAAAAAATTTTCTGAAATAGTATTGTCGAACACAAAAGAGTCTCCTCAGTAACTCTACACTCTTTTACTAAATCTATTGTATATTGTTCAAAAAGTGCTCGATTTTCAGGGTACTCTTCAGCTAATAGCTCAATTTGTCTAAATATCAGTTGATTGCTTTTATGATTAACCTCTTTTATTTTTTCTCTACTCCAAACCTGTTTATCTATTAGTAATAGAGAGCTTTCATCTATTTGTAACTCAAGCTCCTCCTCTGTAATGGTATCCTCAATTTGAGTTTCATTTTTTGGTGAGTATACTATATCAAGAAGAATATATCCCCCTGCCTTTATTGTTGAGGATAACATTTGAAGAGTTTTTTTCAAATCCCCTAAAGCCTCACTATCAAAACTATAGGTAACTAAATCATAATCGGAGGAGAGTGTAACTGTTCTTAAAATATCCTCAACCTCAAATCTTAGTTTTGATGATACTCCATATCTTCTTGCATATTTTCTTGCCTCATCAACAAACTCAGATATTAAATCTACACCTAAACCAGTAATACCAAATTTTCTTGCAAGTTGAATTAGTATTGCCCCTTTTCCGCAACCTAAATCAAGAGCTGTTTTTATAAATGGATTGCAACCATTTCTTATTAATATCTCTATTGCTATATCTGGATCACTTCCTAATTCCCAAATATTTGAAAAAATTCTTGGAATAAAATTGGTAAGAGCAATCTCTTTTAAATCCCAAGATGCCATAAAATGTCTCTCTCTCTCTTTCATTTTTGTATATTCAGAGAAGGATTTAAATATAGAGTCTGCTAATCTTGTTCCAGTTGAAACTAGCTTTGATAAAACTCTTAATTGTTCTCTGCAGGCTAAACTCTCTGTTGGATATGGATAGTTTATTGAGTGATCTATCTCTCCCCAAATCTCTTCAAAAAGTGTTCTAACCTGAATTTCACAAAGAGTAGTTGGCTCTTCTGGTTTGTGAATAAGATAGTGTATACTTGTATAGTATGTCTCTCTATTTTCTGTTTCAATTCCTAAATTTTTATAAAAAATAACAGATTCAGGATCCCAAGTATAGGCTTTAGGTGGTTCAACAAAACACCAAACTCCTTTCTTTATTTGCTCAACAATAGCTAAATGTATATTTATAAATTGCTCTTGATATATATGAAGAATACGAACTCCTGCAATATCTGTTATCTCTGAATAAAAGTTCTCTTCAGAGATAGATACTCCATTCAAAATCTTTCTTTTTATTTTTTCTTGAATACTAGAGTTCTCTTTTATTCTATATTTTATTGAGTGAATAATAGGAAATGGCTTTTGATTTAAATCACTATGTTCTCGAAAGAAAATTATCACATCCTCAAGAAATTTTTGATGTTGTTTGGTTGTATAAAGATGTTTTTTTGAATGTTTGCTCATTTAGAAAATTTATATCCCTTCCTAGCCCCTAATACATGAACCACATCAATAATAGCTGTGTCAAGAGTATTTTTATCTTTTTTATCCTCTTCAGCCCTTTTTTTTGCTAAATATTTCTCTCTCTCTTTGCTTAATTCATCAATTTTTTTCTGAATACTCTCTCTTTCCCCTTTTTTCTTTTCAACATAAACCTCTCTCTCTTTTTTATCCATTTTTTTCATCTCTTCAGGGAGCTCCTCTTCAGACATTTTTGAAACATCTTTTCCAGATTTTTTAGCATCAACTAAATCCCAAGAGCTATTTGAGTATTGAGATTTTGATTTAAAAACACTTCTTTGAACCATTGATTCATTAGATACTCCTGCAGCATTTGAATCTTGAGCCTCTTGTCTTGCCATTGCTGCTTTTGAGGATCTACCATAACCAATATAGGTTTTGTTAATCTCTTGACCAAGTCTTGCAATCTCTTTATCTTGAGGTGCCTCAATATATTTTTGAACATAGTTTGAATCAATATTAACATATTTTCCATCAGCAATATCAGCTCCATCTTTCCAAAAAGTTTTTACTCCCTCATCATATGGGCCACAATGAATTGTGTTTACAATGATTGATTTTGATATTGCATCTTTACAACTTGTTTTATAGGATGTTTTACCCTGATCAAAAGGTTCATTTCCAGCAATAAAAATCAATTTTAAATCTTTGTCACTTTTGCTCCAAGATAGGTGATCAACTGCATCTTTAATAACTTTTCCACAATACTCATCACCACCCATTGTTTTAAGTGCAAAAAGCTCCTCTGATATTTTATCTAAATCATCTGTTAATGGAACAATCATTCTAACATATCCACTTTCAACACTAAGTGTACTTTTTCCATATTCAAAAAGAGCAACCTCTACTCTTGGAGAGACTCCATCTTTTTTAGAAGTAGCAAACTCATTAACAATTTTCCATAGTTGTGATTTAGCTTGATTTATTAAACCATCCATACTATTGCTAGTGTCAAGAAGAATTGCCATCTGAATTCTAGGTTGTTCAATTTTTTTTGCTGATTCTCCTGCAAATAGAGAGATTGATAAGAGAGTTAGACAAATGATTATTAAACTTTTCATGATATCCTCCGATAACGTTTTTAATAGAGACGGAGTAAAAAAGAAAAAGTTTTAGTTTTGATAAAAGAATTTAAAAATATTTTTTATGCTAAACTGATTTCTTTTTATTTTTTATAATAATTAACAATGTTTTAAGGTTTTATCATGAAAATAAAGCTTTTATCTATTTTAGGTTCATCAGATGAATTCTTTTTTGAGCATAGAGTTTTTAATGGTTTTATATTTACTGGATTCATTCTTTCATTAAGTGCAATAATTACAAATATTTTATTAAATTTAGGTTTTAAAGTTATTTTAGCCTCTTTTCTTTTTGCAATATTCTCTTTAATAATTTTTTATATATCAAGAGTTAAACGATACTATAAACTCCCATCAATTATAACAGTTTTAATTCTTATTTTTATTCTATCACCATCTATTTGGATAACAAACTCTGGAAGCGGTGGAGGATCTCAATATTTTATTCTTCTATTTGGTATTGTTATATCTGTTTTTTCAAAAGGTTTTTTAAGAGCTATTTTTTTAATATCAATGTTTATTGTTATTGTAACATTATTAATTGTTGAAACTAAATATCCAGAAATAATTATTCAATATCCAAATGAGTTCTCAAAAAAAGTTGATATTGCAATTAGTTATATTACATCTGCAATTGGTATATATATTTTATTTATTGTGTTTACTAATGCTTATGATTCCGAACATAAAAAAGTTCTTTCATACTCAGAGAAACTAAAAGAGCTTGCCTTTAAAGACAGTTTAACCTCTTTATTAAATCATGGTAAAATAATATCTTTTTTAGAAATGGAGGTTTTAAAGGCTGAAAGATATGAAAGATCTCTCTCTATTTTGATGATTGATATAGATTTTTTCAAAAAAATAAATGATATATATGGTCATCCTTTTGGTGATATTGTATTAAAAGGTGTTTCAGATATCCTTATTGAGAATTCAAGAAATACAGATTATGTTGGAAGATATGGTGGAGAGGAGTTTCTTATTGTTGCTCCTGAAACACCAAAAGATAATGCAGTTATTTTTGCTGAAAGAGTTAGAGAAAAAATAGAGCATTTTCAATTCCCTAATGGAGTAAGAATTACTGCAAGTATTGGTGTTGTAAGCTATCAAAAGGAGGGATTTAAAGAGCTTCTTGAGAAAGCAGACCAAAATTTGTATATTGCAAAAGGTGAGGGGAGAAATAGAGTTGTATCAACATAAAATAATATTTTATAATAGTAACTTAAAAGATTATTATAAATCCTTGACATTTTTATAAAAAAATGGATAAATAAGTTATCTATTTGATTGTAACAGAGGTGTTATGTCTAAGAAAGTGAGAGTTTTAATGGCAAAACCTGGTCTTGATGGCCATGATCGTGGTGTGAAAGTTGTATCACGTGCACTTCGTGATGCTGGATTCGAAGTTATATATACAGGTCTTCATCAGACTCCAGAGATGATTGTAAATACAGCAATACAAGAGGATGTTGATATAATTGGTCTTTCAATAATGTCTGGTGCTCACAACTACCTTATGCCTAAAGTTATTGAGTTATTAGAAGAGAAAAACGCAAGTGACATTAAGGTTTTTGGTGGTGGCATTATTCCTGATGAGGATATACCTTTCTTAAAAGAGAAAGGGGTTAAAGAGATATTTACTCCTGGTGCATCACTTGATGATATTGTTGAGAAAGTTAAAGCCTTAATATAAACAATATATACTTTTAAGATTTTTTCTTAAAAAAGTTTAAAAATTGTTTTAAAAATGGTAAGATAGAGCTCTCTTTTATTTATTAAGGATTGTCGTGTTAGAGGAGATTTTATCATACAGACCAACACATGTTTTCCATAAGTTAAAATCCACTAATATTCCATTGATATCATATCATACGATTGCAAAAAATCAGAACTATAATGTTCCTGTGCTTTTCAGTGATAGCTTAGATACTATGAAAGGTTTTCTTGTTGCCTCTCAATCATTAAAGGCTGTTAATGGAATATCTGTTCCAATATCTAATGAGGATAATATTGATAGAGCAAATAGGATATTTGAAGAGCTTGCATGTTATCTTCACACAATGGGTTATATAACTCCGTTTTTCCTTGAGGCATCAATAACACTATCCAAATATGAAGATTCACTTGATAATATGTTTTATTATGCTGTTCAGAGCTATTTCACATCCTTTATGATAGGTGTGACTCATACAGACTTGGATAAACAGATTGATAGTTTGAATCAGATTGTAAAGCCAATAAAAGAGCGTGAATTAGGATTTACACTATACTTAAAAAACTCACCATATTTCACAGATGAGATGAGAAAAGAGCTAAGAAAATCATTGCATCTCTTAGGTATACAAGCGAATGCTTGGGTTTATCAGGATGGGGAACGAGTTGAGACATGTAATAGTGGCTACTTTCTTAATCAAGAGTTTGAGTTACAAAATAAGAGTTTAATATATATACCAGATGCTATGTTAGATGGGAAACTCTCAATTGAGTCTGAGAGCTTCTATAAATCAAGAGATATATTAAAAAGAATCAATTGTACTAAAACAGTTGGAAAACTCTCTGATGCAATGTTGCATGAGGATGAGTAGATTTTATAAATAGTAGTATATAGGTTGCAAAAATATTTTATATTTTAAAAGAACCCCCACCCTAAATCCCTCCCCAATACTTGGAGAGGGACTTAAAGAAGTAAGTAAAATCTTTATTTTATTTACTAAAAATTAAAAAAGATATAGTGAGGGAAGAGGGAAAAAATAGCTTTTTAGATTCGGTTTTTAATTTTTTATAAAGAGATTTTATGATTAGAATTATTTCAGGAAAGCAGAAGGGTTTACACCTTAATGTTCCACCAAAAAATGTAAGACCAACAACAGATTTTGTTAAAGAGGCAATATTCAGTATGCTGTTTGATGTTTCTGAACTTGATGTTTTAGACCTATATGGAGGCTCAGGTGCACTTGGTATTGAGTGTTTCTCACGGGGCTCAAAAAGAGTTACAATAGTAGAGAATAGTAAAGATGTTTTAGCAATTATGAAAAGAAATATATCCCTTTTAAAAGATTGCAATAGTATCAATGTTGTATCAAGTGATGTTATAGATTTCTTGAAACGAACACCACAAAAATTCGATTTGATATTTGTTGACCCACCATACGCAACATCACCATACATTGATATTCTTCAGATTATTAAAGATAGAGATCTATTAAACCAGAATGGAACTATTGTTTTTGAAATGGAAAGTAAAAAAGAGATAGAGCCCATTGATGGTTTCGAGGTTGTTAAGAATAGAAAGTATGGAATAACTAGAGTTATGTTTTATCAACATGTTACTGAAGTTAAGTCAGAAGATAATTAATCATAATCTAAAATAGTATATAATAAATTGATATCTTTATATTATTATAAATAGTTTTTATTTTATCTCTTTTTACTATTTTTTTCCCCTCACCCCCAACCCCTCTTCGTCACACCCTAAAAATGCTTTAGCATTTTTAAGGAACCCGTTCATACTTGGAGAGGGGAGTTAATACAGATTAAAATAGTATATAATAAATTGATATCTTTAATTCAGTGGGTTAAAACCCACTGTTCATGTAAGAGTTATTATGATATATCAAATTGATTTTAGTCCAGTTAGTTTAGATTTTGCTATTGCATCAGAGTCAGTATCAATATATAGATTTTTATCTAATAAAAATCAAAAAGATGAAACTAAATTAGAGTTTCAGACTAATAACCCCCCCAAAAAAAAAGATAAAACAGATTTACTAACCAACGACAACCTAAAAGCAGAAATAGAGATTGAGTTTTTAACTAATAATATTCAGAGTTTAGAGTATCAATGTTTATATACAGAGAGATTTAAATTGCCAATCTACTGTGTGAAGTACTCGGCTTGCGGTAAATATATCGCTTATGGTGGTAAAGATGGAGTTGTTGTCTTATTAGATTCTCAAAGCCTTGAGATGATTGATATTTTTGAATTTACTGGTGGCTTTGTTGAGAGTTTAGATTTCTCTAGTGATAATAGATATCTCCTGATTTCGGGGCAGGGTGGTGTTATTCAAATAGAGTCGATTCTTAGTTCGAGAGATGATAAAACAGATAATACCCAATATACTTTTACAAAAATAGTTGCAAAAGGTTTTATATCTGCTGCTATTTTTGTTAATAAAAATATAGATGGAAAATACTATATATACACTGGCGGGGCTGATAATCGACTAAGATTGATATCATTTTCTGAATACGGAGAGTTTGATACTATTGAGGAGATATATTTTAGTCAAAATAGCACTTGGATAACTAATATTAGAATTAGTGACAACTTAAAAACTGTTTTCGTTGGCTTTGGTGATGGTTCAATACTATATAAAGATTTGATTAGTAATCGCAATATTATGATAAAACCTAATCAATTCTCACAGGTGACATCAATAAAAGTTTTAGATAACTATACAATTCTATTCTCAACAGAGGCAGGGTTTATATATAAATATAGATTTCACACTCTTGACATTTTAAATATCACTAAGGATAATCAATTTCACACTCTTGACATTGCTAATTCCTCTAATGAAAAACAGAATTCTGAATCTAGTAACTCTAATAGCTCAACTAATATTATAGATGTAGAGTGTGAGAATATTATAGAGACTATTTATAAACATAGTTTCTCAATATCATCATTCACTACTCTTGGTGAGTCTATACTGTTTAGCAGTTGGGACATCTCTAATAAACTTTTTGTTATTATGATTTCTTGAAACAGAATTAAGAAAAACCAAATGGTATATACTAATGTCAAGAGTGCGAATTAAAAAAAAACTTTCCACCCACCCTAAATCCTATTAACCCCTCACCCCAACCCCTCTCCCGAAGGGCGAGGGGCTTAAAAAGAGTTGGAGAGGGACTTGAAGAAATTATGATTTATTATTATAAAAAATAAAATAGACATAATAATATCTTGTTCCCCCTCGCCTTGTAGAGGAGAGGGGGCTAGGGGGTGAGGGATATTGGATTATAAAAAATAAAGAGGAAAGCTAGCGGACAATTGATATTGAAGGAAAATAAAAGATTTTCTCTTTTCCCCCTCGCCACGTAGAAGCGGGTTCCTTAAAAATGCTAAAGCATTTTTAGGGTGCGAGTAAGAGGGGGCTAGGGGGTGAGGGAT
>JAFGXH010000337.1 GCA_016936735.1 bacterium | reverse complement strand
TTAGATTTTAAGAAAAATATACAAAAAAAATAAAAGATAAAACAGATAAAAAATAATTTTCTACATTCAGCAGGTTAAAACCACGCTGTTCATGTAAGAGTTATATATTTTAGTATGTTATTATAGAAAAATATAATAGTATTAATAGTTTTGCTCTATTTTAAGCCATAACTCTTTTATTCCAATCTCAATATCTGTTGCTTTCATAGATTTTTTTGAAAGTTTTAAAGATGTTAACTCTCCACCCTTTCCATGAAAATATGTTCCAAGTATTGCTGAGTTTAAAGGGGATATATTTTGAGATAAAAATCCAGATATAACTCCAGCTAAAAAATCTCCACTTCCTGCTGTTGATAATCCTTCATTTCCAAATGGATTTAAAAATATTTCTCCATCAGGAGAGGCAATAATTGTTGTTGAACTTTTTAAAACAGTAACAACATTAAACTTTTTTGCAAACTCTAAAACAGTATTTACTGCATCTTTTTTTATTTCACTAACAGATAAACCTGTTAATCTTGAAAACTCACCTAAATGAGGAGTAATAATAACAGGTGAATCTCTTTTTGATAAATTTTTTTCAAGAAAAATAAAATAATCTAAACCACCACCATCAATAACAAGTGGAATATTTTTATTCCAAAGATATATAAAAAAATTTTTAATTTTTTCAACACTATCTTTATCTGTTGAGTTTATCTCATCACCAATAACTCCAGGTCCAAATAGAAAACAGTTTACATTTTTTATTAAAAAATCAAAACTATTATGAAAACTTTTAATCATAACCTCTGGAAAATCAAAATTTATAGTTTTCTCTTTAAAATCTGTTTGAAATGTTAATGTAACTAAACCAACCCCAACAGAAAAAGCCCCTTTAGATGATATAATTGGTGCACCAAGAGTATTTTCTCCTCCTCCAAAAATAAAAAGATGACCATTTTTATTTTTATAGCTATCTCTTTTAGATTCTGGAATTAAATCAATAATATATCTCTCTGTAACTAATTTTATTGGTTTTGTTGATAGATAATCTATTGCATTTTTAGGAAAAGAGATATCAATTGGAATCACCTCTCCACAATAATCTAATCCAGAGTTAAAAAAGTGAGCAATTTTATAAAATCCAAAAGTTATACTATAGTCTGCTTTTACTGCAACTCCAAAAATCTCTCCTGTTGTTCCATGAACTCCAGAAGGAATATCAATAGAGATTATTGTTAAAGTTTTATTATTAAAAAAGACTCTATTTTTGTTTAAAATATTTTGTAGCTTTTTTGTTTTATCTCTGCTTTCACTTAGCTTTTTTTGGTGGTTTATTAAGTCGATAACTCTTTTATAAACGCCATTGATATCTCTATCTAATCCAACTCCAAAAATTCCATCAATAATAACTGAAAATTTAGATATTTCAGATAAGAATTCACTCTCTGAAATAAAATTTACTCCAAATTTTTTAGCTATATCAAAGTTAGTTCGAGAATCTTTTTTTAATTTTTTCTCATCTCCAATAAAAAACAGAGAGATATTATAACCTTTTTGAAAAAGATGTTTTGCAACAACAAAACCATCTCCACCATTATTACCAACCCCACAAACAACTAAAATTTTAGATTCAAAATCTTTTTTTAAAAGATAATCAGTAAAATCTGCAACCCCTTTTCCTGCTAACTCCATTAATACAATAGAGTCAACTCCAAAAATATTTTGAGTTATCTCATCAATCTCTAAAGACTCTTTTGATGTTAGCAAATATTCACCACTATATTTTATAAAATCTTTATAACTCATAAATAGCTCCTATAAAATAATAAAAAAATATCTTTTTTTATTATAAAATAAAAAAAATAACTCATCTATTGATATATAGCCTGTTAATTGTTATAATTCAACTGTTATTGTTGTTTTATATTTTAACTATTCAACACTATTTTTTAAAATTAAAAAGAAAATAGCTAAATTAGTAGATTTTACTCGATTATTAAAATCTTTGTTTGAAAGATAAAGATTTAATATAGTTTTTTATAGGAGATTTATATGAAAAAACCGCTTGTTGTTGCAATTGCTGGTGGTAGTGGTTCTGGAAAATCAACTGTTGCCACAAAAGTTCTTGAAAGATTGGTTGGATTTCAAACAGCAGTATTAGACCAAGATTCATACTATAAACATTATGATAATCTATCTTTTGAACAAAGAAAGAATATCAATTTTGACCATCCAGATGCTTTTGACACAGATCTTATGTTGCAACATCTATTACAGTTAGTTGATGGAAAAGAGATTGTAAAACCTGTTTATGATTTTACAATTTACAATAGAACACCAGAAACAATAAAAATATCTCCAGCCCCTGTAATATTAATTGAGGGGATTCTTATTTTTGAAAATGAGAATTTAAGAAAACATATGGATGTTAAAGTTTTTGTTGATGCTGATGATGATATTCGTTTTATAAGACGTCTTACAAGAGATGTTAAGGAGAGAGGAAGAGAGATTGAGAATATAATTCATCAATATACACAACAGGTAAGACCAATGCATTTAACATTTGTTGAACCATCAAAAAGATATGCAGATATTATTATTCCAAGAGGAGGACATAATGATGTTGCAATAAATATGGTTATTTCAGATATTCTATTCAAACTTAATCATTTAAAAGATATCTCAAAAGATTAAACTCAGATTTTTTATTTTAATGAAAGAAAAATAAATGAACAGCATGGTTTTAACCTACTGAAAGTGCAACAGATTTTTTATTTTAATGGAAATAATTTTTACTCTGATTTTGATTCCATATGAGATGAGAGTATCTCTTTTATTTTTTCATAACTTAATGCACCAGAGTAGAGTTTTTTATCTATAACAAAGGCTGGTGTTCCCATTATTTTATGTTTTAATCCAAGTTTTAAATCTTGAAAAACAGACTCTTTTACCTCTTCTGAAGCCATACATTTTGCCATCTCATTTTTATTAATTCCAAACATATCTGCATAAGATAAAAGAGAATCCATTGATAATGATTTTCTATTATGATGAAGATATCCACAGGCCTGCCAAAAAAGATTATTTAGTTTTCCTGCACATTTTGCGAAATATGCAGCATTACAGGCATTTAAATGAAACTGTTTTCCCTTTAATAAAGGGTTACAGGAGCCATCAAGAGGATACTCTCTTCTAATTAATCTTACATTTGGATAGTTTTCTAAAACTTTTTTCATGTTTTCTTCTAACTTTTCGCAATATGGACACTCATAATCGGAAAATAGCTCTATCTCTATTGCATCTTCTGCTGAAGAACCTGCTGTTGCTTTCCACTCTTTTGCATCAAATACTCCATTTGGATATGTTTTATCAAGAAGAGTGTTCAAATTAAGACACTCATTATCTTTTGCAAAATACCCTTTATTACATTGACACTCTGTTTTACCATAGAGTACTTTACAGGTTCCAAATCCAGAACAGTTAACATTTTTACACATTTTATCCATCTGCTTTGGAAAATATATATAGGATAGTAGAATAACTGTTATTGCAACTACAGAGTAAACAGGTATTTGATAAACTGTAAAGCCAAAAAATCTTTTTATCTGGTCAACTATACAGAATTTACTCTCTTTTCTACTTTTAAAATTCCATAAAATTAAAAACAGAAATAGACCCCAATTGATAACATATGTTGTACTACAGTATATACAGACAGCTTTTAAAACTATTTTAGCAATTAAAAACCAATATATACTACCAACTGTAAATATTCCATAAAAAATTGTTAAATTTGGAATTAAATGCTCTTTTTTTCTATTAAATAACATATATAATAAAACTAAAAGATATCCTAATATTCCCCAAGAGGCGACAGGAATTCCAAGAAGAAAGGCATAAGGACTCTCTGCAACTTTACTACAACTTACTGTTTCATTTAAATCACATTCAGGAGAGTAACCAGCTTTAAAATGAACATTATAATCTATTTGAAGAAGATGTATAGAGACACCTAAACCAACTAAAGTTAGTATAAAAATAACAAGCCAAACAATATTCTTTTTATTCATAGTTTTTCAACCTCCCTAAAATGCCAAATAGGAACAAATAAAATAGCAAAATATTCTTTATCTAAATAATTTTTTACTAAAAATTAAAAAAATCTTAATATTACTCTATTTATCACTCACCATTGATATCTCATATACCATTTTTTCAAAAAGATAAAAAGATAAGGCTCCCCCAAATTTTATCTCTGGCTCATGTTTTAAAAAAATCTGATACTGTTTTAAAAGTTTCGAAAAAGAGCTTAAAATATTACTCATCTGTTTTTGCTGAAAATAGTTTAGATTTGCTTCAGAGGCTGCTTTCTCAAAAGAGAACTTTTTCGCCATAAAATATTTAAAAACAACAATTTTTTTAAATTGATTATTTAATAAAGAGTAGAAGCGAATCATCTCTCCAGCTGAGTTCTCTTCAAAAAGAGTTTTTGCAAGAGAGAGAGATTTAGATATCTGATTTTGTAAAATTGACTCTAGTAACTCAAAAACAGAGTTTGTTTTTGTTGAGTAACTATGCTCTTTTACACTATCTAAACTAATTGAATTATCACTAGTTGCCTGAATAAGTTTTAATAGCTCATTCTCAATTTGGAATAGATCTGAATCTATTCTATCAAGAAAATATATTAGGGCATCACTATCTATAGTTTTTTTATATGTTTTCAGAAACTTTGATATAAATGATGGTAACTCTTTTGTTGGAAGAGGTTTTAACTCTAATATCTGAGATGGTGGAAAATTTTTATAAAACTTTTTACTAAGTGTTATTTTATCTAATGTTTTATATGAAACAAATATTATAACCAGTTTTGGTGTCACTTTTTTAAAAATAGACTCTATCTCTGAAAGGTTTTTATAATCAATCTCATCTATTTTTTTTATTACAACAACCCTTTTAGGAGCCATAAATGGTGATTTAGAACAACTTAGTTTAATCATCTCTGGCTGGAATGAGTCATTATCAAAAACATCTAAATTAAAATCTGTCTCTCCACCATTTAAAAAAATAGAGATAATATCCTCTTGAAGAT
>JAFGXH010000336.1 GCA_016936735.1 bacterium | reverse complement strand
TCAAAACTATCTAAATAGTTTTTATATTCTATATTGTTTTGACAAAATTTTTTAAAATCAGATATATTGGGAGTAATATCATCATCAAAAACATATTCAGGAAGTAAGATATAAAAGTTTTGATTTACTTCATCAACAATATTAAATAATAAAGATTCATTTAATGTAATTTTTTTATCTATTAACCATAAAAGAGCATCTTTTTCTCCAAAAATAACAATCCAATCAATTAATGTGAAATTAAAATAGTCCCTTTGATTAATATCAAATCCATAATCAATCAAAATATTTAACAAATTTATATCATCTAAAACAGCAAGATAAATTGGTGTTTTCATAATATCGGTTGAGTTAATACTACACTCTCTAATAATCTTTTTTAATAAAATAGAGTCATTTTTATTTTTAATATTATTTATTTGTGAATTATCTAAATTCATTTTATATTTCTCTTTAATAGAGTTTGTAATGTGAAAAATATCTACATTATATGAATCAGATATCTTTTTATAAACAGATTTTCTCTCTAAAAATCTATAAACAATATCTTCACAAAAAGATTCATTTAATGTAGCAACAATAGTAAATAAATATATAAATAAAATTATCATTTTAAGACTCTAAATAAGTATCACAAATCCATCTAAAAAATTTAATTTTTTAAAATATATTCAATCACTTGACATCTTTTATCATCAAAATTGATATTAGATATTTCAGATATTTTGATAATAATAACACCATCAATCTCTTTCCAGTTATCAGATAACAAAAATAATTCAATATGAGTTTTATCAATATCATTAACAAAACCAATTAAATCAATCGAACTATCATAAACTTTTATAACAACAATTTTTTGATTTTTTTTAGATATTTTTAATATTTTTTCAATACTTAAATTCTCATCATAATATTTTATATTGTTATCTAATTTATTAGATTTTTTTAATTCAATTAAAGACTCATATTTTCTTTCATAATAACTATCATATCCAATCATTGTTATATCTTTTATTTTTAAAGATAAAACTCCATCATAATCACCAACTTTATCATAAGTGTATAATGAGATCTCCTTATTATTAAGAGAGTTTATTATACCAATAGAGAATTTATCATTATCATCATGATAAATTGATATAACTTTTTTTTGTTCAAATAGTTTTTCTAAAGTTTTTAATAGACAACTCATAAATTCACTCCATAAAGATATTTTTTCTGATTAATATTTTTAATCAGTTAAATTTAAAATATATTAAAATCTTTTTCAAATAAAAATAGTGTTTTATATAAAGATTATTGATTAATATAGTTTTTATGTTTAATTATCTGTAACAATAATCTCTTTATTATTAGATCAAAAAATATTTATACCTTGATGTGATGAGAATTTTAAATATACTCCATACTCATTATAATAGGTTGATGATATTTTATGAACTCTCATATATGGTTCAATAAAAAAACTTCTCAATATTTTTATACTACTAATATTAGCAATTGAGTATATTGGTAATCCAAGAAATAGATGAGATTTCATTTTATAATCTGAAAACTTCTCTCCATACCAACCAACTCCACCACCTAAAACAATAAAAAAATATAAAGTTCCCTCTAATTCAGTCATTAGATATGTCTTATCTTTTAAAATAGCCTTCTGATTGATTGAAATGGTAAAAAATGTAAAATCATTTGGAATAATATTTGATAATGCTAAATCAAAATTTAATGCAACATCTGAATCTATATAGGATATTGATGGACCATACTGAATTCCAACTCCACTATATAATTTTTCTATTCCCTCTAAAGAGAGTAGATTTATTGATATAAAAAATAAAATAGTAAATATAATATATCTCATTCTAACACCTTACTTTTTACTTGTAATCAAATGGAGTATCACTATTCAAATTTGTAAAAACTGTTTTTTTACAAATTCCATCCTGATACCATGAGCATTCAGAACAGATATACACTAATTTATCTGGAGTTAATCTATTTTTTAAAATAGCTCGTAATTCATTATAATTATATATCATCTCTTTAAGTTCAAGAAGTTCAATAGTTTTTTTATCAAGATTACGCACTTTTTTTTCTGTTTTACAAAATCCTTTATCATTAAGGTTAGGACATTTTGAGCATATATTATCCCAATAAAACACAATCTCAACAGAGTTACTTTCTAAAATATTATCTATAATACCACTCATATTCTCAGTAAATATATAGTCATATCCTTCACCAATAAATCCATGCATACATAATATATGGTGTGGTCTTAATCTCTCTATATTTTTCATAAACTCCTTATAATAAAGTAATTTTTAAACTCATGATAATATTATTAAAAATATATAAAATCTACAACTATTTTATATTACAATAAAACTTTTTTATACTAAAAGGTTTTTATCTGCTTTATCATTTTTTTGAGGATAGATTTTTCGAGTACTCTTAAAACCTTGAATTCATGTCTATAGATTACTGTTTTGAAAAATTTAATAATTTTTTCTCAACTCTTTTTGTTACAAAAGGGTTTTTTGTTGCTGAAAGAACTTTTTCATAGTAAAGTTTTGCATCTTGAACATTTTTATTTGCTGAAACAAGATAATCAGCATATCTTTCCCAAACAACAGTATCTTCAGGATATTGAGATGTATAGCTTTTGAAAAGTTGCTCAATCTCTGCATTTTTACCTAAAACACGAAGAATATCGATTTTTTGTAAAAGAGCCCTTGTATTCATTTTCATATTCTCTAATAGAATATCTAATATACTCAAAGCCTCTAAATAGTTTCCTTTTTTAATAAACTCTTCAACTTTTTTCATTGCTAATTCACTTTTTTCTGGAATATTTTTAGATAAAAGTGATTCAACAATCAAATGGTTTGATAAAAATATTTTTAATAACTCCCTTGTTCTATTATTATCACTCTCTTCAACAAAAATCTGGGTGAAATGTTTTATAGCAAAGGGATAGTTTTCAAGAGATAGATAACAGATTGCTGTTTTAAAAAGCCCCTCTCTCCTAGTTAATGGATTTGAGAGAAGTGTTTTATATCCCTCAATAGCCTCTTTATAGTTTTTCGAAAGAAAAAAGTCATCAATGCTATTCCCTTTTTGAAACATATAGCTTAATGTTGCATCTTCAGAACGCTCTTTCTTCTTATTTTTTGTTGCATCTATTACAAAACTACTTTGTTCAGTATTATTATTTAAAGCAATAGAGTTATCTGTTGTAGAGTTGTTATTACTATTTTGAGTAGTTGTATTTGCTGAATTTTGACTATTTAAGTTTGTTGTTGATGTGACATCACTATTTTGCTCATCTTTTTTTATTATGGAAGTTGTAGTTAATGTTTCAGATTTTTTGCCAGAGAGCAGTATTTGATACTCCTCTTTTTGAGAATCATTGAAATTAGATATCAATTCATCTCTTTTTTGTATCGCCTTTTCAACCCATTTTTTTTCAGACTCTCTTTTCTCTTTCTCTGCATAAACACCATAATAGTATGCAGCTTGAGGAGTTTTTTCAAGTAAGAGGTATGTTTGTGCAATTCCATAAAAAGTATCTGGATCATCACTTGCCTGCTTAAGATATCTCTCATAAGCCTCAATGGCCTCATTGTATTTTCCAATTTTTCTTAAAGCCATTGCATATCTATATTGAGAATCTCTATATGCTGAGTCGATTTTGAAAAGAGTTTCAAATGTTTTAATAGAGTCTGAGTGTTGATCTAATCGAAAATGAGAAAGAGCCTTACCATAAAGTCCATCTGTATCATTTGGTTCATCTGTAAGATAAAGATTATATTGAGCTAGAGCCTCTTTATATTTTTTAGCCTTAAAAAATGTATCTGCTGTATCCTTTTTTGGATTTCCAAGAATAGTACAAGCCAAAAAAATAAGTGTTCCTAGAATGATTTTTCTCATTCTCCCTCCAAAATACAAATGTATTATAACAAAAGATTCTATTTGTTGCAAGATAGAAGGGGTAAAATATTTGATTTTTATCTTTTATAACAAACAATTATAACTTTTCCATCAAAATCTATTTTAGAAAGCTCATCTTTCATCCAAATTAAAACTCTATCCTTTTTTTTCCCTCCAGAACCAGCTCCAATCAGTGGAAATGCAATTGAACTAAAACTCTTCTCTTTTGCAACTCTCATTGCATTTTTAACTGAACTTCTAATAGAGTGCTCTGAGGCTACCCAAAATATATTAATTCCTGCAACATGAATAATTGCTTTAAATGGAAGTTTTCCAGCAGAAGTTAATACTGCTTCACCTAAAGGGATTGCACCCTTTTTTGCAACCTCCTGAAAAGGTTTAATTCCTCCATATTTTTTTATTGCTCCTGATACTCCTTGAGGTAAAAGAAGCCACCAAGGAATAATATTTCTATTCCAAGCATTAACAATAACATCTACTTTTTGATCTAAAATATTACCATCTACAATAATTAAATCCATATTAATCCTTGAATAAAAAACTATAAATATTCATCAACTGTTTCAACTGAAATATTTAGAGTTTGGGCAATCTTCTCTTTAGTTAATCCAACAGATAAAAGGGTTTTTATTGATGTTTTAAGAAGAGTCTCTTTCTCTGCTTGTGCTTTTTCTTTCTCTATTTTCTCTTTTTCAGTCTCTTTTTTTGCCTGTTCAATCTGTTTTTCAGCCTCTTTTAACCCTTTGATATATCCATCCTCTTCAGCAGTCTTTACTATTCCATTATCTCTTGCTAAATCCATCAGATATCTATCATGTTTTTTTCTATCTGTCTCAGACATGTTTAAATAGTTTAGTTTTTCTCTTACAACATCCATATTTTTAGATTTAAAATCATCTTTTACTTCACTTTTTTTAAAC
>JAFGXH010000335.1 GCA_016936735.1 bacterium | reverse complement strand
TTTTAAAAAATGATTTAGATAAAGTTTTTAAAGTTTTAAAAGTTTTTTATGCTAAAATTGATAACTCCATAAAAATAAGTAAAGAGAAATATTACCAAACGGTTTTTTATATTATTTTTACTCTTTTAGGCTACAGAATTAAAGTAGAAGTTAACACAAATGATGGTAGAATGGATGCTGTTATAAAAACAGACACAATTATTTATATTCTTGAGTTTAAATTAAATGAGACTGCACAAAAGGCAATTGAGCAGATAAAAACAAAAGAGTATTATAATATTTATCTTTTAGATAGCAGAAAATTAATTTTAATCGGAGTTCAATTTAATAAAAAATCGGGAACTATTAAAAGCTGGGAGATTGAGGAGAAAAAATAAAAAATATTTTTTCCTACACAATGATAATTAAATTTTTTTGAGGTATTTTATGAAATGCATTCTTTTACTTTTTTTATTAACATTTTTTATTTCATGTGAAGAGAATAATGATAGTAATCCAGTTATAACAACTTGTACACCTGAATGTAAGAAAGGGTAGATATGTTGATGCTGTAACAGGAAATGCTATTGATGTAAAAGGAGATAGTATAACATTTTTTGTTAAGAAGAACTCTGCTGGAATATATATACTAAATGGCTCAGGAAAAATAGGAAAAGATGGTTTATATTTGAAATAGCAAGGAGATTTATGTATGGTGCAATTATTGGGGATATAATTGGCTCGAGATTTGAGCGAAACAACATAAAGAGTGTTGATTTTGAGTTGTTTACAAAGGAATCAAGAGTTACTGATGATTCGATATTAACAGTAGCAATTGCAAAATCAATTTTGTATAGTATTGATTACTCATACTCTCTCAGAGAGTTTGCACTTAAATATCCACATGTTGGCTATGGAAAAGCCTTTAAAGAGTGGGCAATAAGAGGAGATATGAAACGTTATGATAGTTGGGGAAATGGTTCTGCAATGAGAGTTAGCCCTATTGGTTACTCATTTAAAACTCTTGAGGAGACTCTTGATGAGGCAGAGAGCTCTGCAAAAGTAACGCATAATCATCCAGAGGGAATTAAGGGGGCAAAGGCAATTGCTACTGCAGTTTTTATGGCAAGAGTTGGCTACTCAAAAAGTAAAATTAAAAACTATATCTCGGATAGTTTTAACTATGATCTTGATAGAGCCATTATTGACATAAGAGAGGATTATAAGTTTGATGTAAGTTGTCAAGGTTCTGTTCCAGAGGCGATAATATCTTTTTTAGAATCCAGTAGTTTTGAGGAGGCGATTCGTATTGCTGTTTCAATTGGAGGAGATAGTGATACAATTGCATCAATGTCAGGAGCCATAGCGGAGGCATACTATCAAGATATTCCAAAAGAGTTAATTGCTAAAGCAAATCTTTTGATACCATCAGAGCTTATCTTAATTATTGATAAGTTTCGAGAGAGATATATTACCCCAAAGTTCCGATAGTTTTCTAAAGTAATCCTTAGTTTAATCAATATATAAAAATAGATTTAATATATTTTCACAAAAAAACTTAATATTAATTTATAATATTCTACTGTTTATAGTTGAAATATATTGCTGTCGAATTGCTTGGAGATAAATCTACACTAGAGTTTGCTTCTGTTGAATTGCTTTAAGATAAATCAAAACTAGAATTTGCTACAGAAAATTACTGTGACTTGGCACAACGAAAACCATAGCTGTTGTACGTGTTTGAAGGGGTGAGGCTGTAGCGATAGGAAGAACGGAGGTAGTTGTTAGAGCTACGCCACCCACCCCCACGCAAGACTTTATCCTCTCCACTGCTTGGTCCCTGTGGATTATTTGTTGGTGAAGAGCTGTCATAGGTTTCCAAATACCAATCATTCACCCATTCATAAACATTCCCACTCATATCATAAAGCCCAAAGGGTGATTTTCCTGCCTGTTTACTTCCAACTTCCCAAGTTCTGTCTTCTCCACATCCATCTCCACCCTCATCCATAACAGCATAATTACAAGTTACTGCTTGGTCACCCCAAGGATATACTCTTCCATCATTTCCTCTTGCTGCATATTCCCACTCTGCCTCTGTTGGTAATCTTTTTCCTTTCCATTGGCAATATTCAACTGCTCCATTCCAATTTACACAATTCATTGGATGATTTCCAAATTCACTTCGGTTATAATTACATGAATTGGAATCGTAAACTGAATAATTACCTGAACTGCAATTTCCTGCAGTTACACAAGCCTCAAATTGAGAAACTGTTACTTCATATTGGTCAATTTTATAGGCACTTAAAGTTACCTCATGCACAGGTTTTTCATTAGATTCTCCGCTTTCTGAACCCATCATAAATGTTCCTGCTGGAATGTTGCACATTCCGTCACTGCAATCTTCAACTTCCTCTCTCTCTATCGAATACAATCCATCTTGAATATCCAAACAGGAGTTTAACAAAACTAAAAGTAGTAAATATAATATTTTTTTCATTTTTTACCTCTAAAACTACAGTTCTAAATCAAGAGAGAATCCAACACCAAATATAAAACCAGTTTTATCATCTGATTCTGTTTCATATTTGTTTGCACTTAAGCCATAATTCATTGATATATATGGTTTTATTCCAAAAAAATCAACAAACTTTTTGAGATATGAGATTTTTACTCCTCCATAACTCATAACACCATTTTTACTGTTTGCAACTATAAAATATCTTCCAAATAAAAAGGAGATATCTCCACTTAACTCAATATCTCCAATATAATATTTAACTCCTAAAGCATGAAAACTAAACTCTGTATATTCACTAGTTCCAACTCCATAACCAACTCCACCTAAACTGAATTTGAAATCTCCAAATTTATATAATAGTAGTGTTAAATACCCCTTTATTGTAAAAACATTTGATGTTTCAACATTATCAAAAGCTAAATAACGATATATTGCATCTATTTCAAGCTCAAAAAAACTAAAATTATTGGATTTTTTGATTTTAGGAGACTCTACAATTTTTTCAGATTTATTCTCGTTTAAATCACTATTTTTTTCATCTGATTTATCTTTTTCTTTGAGGGGGGTTTTAATCTCCTCTTTTTTTACAATAGGTTTTTTAAACTCAAAACTTAAAGAGCTATCTTTACAGGCTTGAATAGCTTTTTTCTGAACAGTATCATTCCAAACAGCCTCAATTGTGTATTCTCTTTTCTCTAAAGAGAGTTTTAATGGAGCAACTCCTTTAATCTCATTTTCAATTGAGATTACAACATCTTTTTGATTCGATTTTACTAATAAATCACAACTAATTATCTCTAGTGAGATATCAATACTCTCATTTTTAAAAACATTAATAATTTTTTCAGAGCTATGATATCCATCACTTTTTAGTGTGATTTTATACTCCGATGCCTTTAATTTTGCTATATATGGAGTTACTCCAACCTCCTCTCCATTTATTAAAACATTTGATATAACATTAGATTTTATCTCAATATTATAAAATTTCTCCTTCATTTCACCTTTAACTATCATGTTTTTTATTAATGAAACCTCTTGTGTAAAATCATGATGTCCCTCTTTTGTCATTTTAACACCATATTTTCCCTCTGGTAACTCCATTTTCACAGGAGCTTTTCCCAAATTCTTTCCATTTAAAAACACAATTGTCTCTGGTTTATCTGATAACATCTCTATTTTATAAAACTCTCTATTCTTTAGTGAATTAATTCTATCAAACATCTTTGATGCCATATCTTTTCCAAACTCAATCAGTCGCTCATAATCATTCAAACTATACTTGTAGAACTCAACATAGGTTTTTTTATTTGTTCCTGTTTCAAAATCAAGATATTTTGCTTTGAATGAGTAGACATTCTCCTCTTTTTTCACAACCTCAACAACAACAACTCCTCTTGTTGCCAACATTTTTCCTGTTGTTATAAGACAAGCATCATCAATACAACCATCAATATAATCTGTTTGCTCTTTCATAACATCATTTTGCACAATTTCATCAACAAGAGAGTAACCTCGCTCTGTTAAAGCCTGTTCAAATCCATCTCTAAAATCTTGAGGAATTTTCTCTTTTCCCCTTACCTGAAGCATAACTGCAAAATCCTCATCTGCAAATAACTGAAACATAAATACAAATAGTGTTAATAGTAACAAATATTTCACAATAATCTCCAAAATATACATTCATATAATATTATA
>JAFGXH010000334.1 GCA_016936735.1 bacterium | reverse complement strand
TTTAAATTTTAAAAGAACCCCCACCCTAAATCCCTCCCCACTACGTGGAGAGGGACTTAAAGATATTATGATTTATTATTATAAAAAATAATTAAATACATTTTATCTTGTTCCCCCTCGCCACGTAGTGGAGAGGGGGTTAGGGGGTGAGGGGAAAAGAAAAAAATATAAATAGGATTTAGTTTTGGTCTATTTTTAGGAGGAGTTATGAAAACAGCTCTTTTTTTTATATCATTTATCCTTTTTGCAGAGGGATATTTAGTTGACCCTCAAGAGATAAAATATTTTCCTGTAACATTTTATGGAGAACAGGAGAGTGCTCAACAGGAGGGAACATATAGTAATATCTATCCAAACTATGAGGAGAGATATATTCTATTTGATTTAAACTATTTTAGAATGGAGCCATCTGTATTACAAAATGAGGACTCTAATCCTGAATACTCTCATTGTGTTGATTGGGGTGATTGTTATCCATCTGTAAAACCACTTTACTATAATCTTAATTTATCAAGAGCAGCAAGATTTCATAGCAATGATATGATTGTTAATGGCTGTTTTCAACATAATAGCTGTGATGGAACAAATATCTGGGAGAGAATCCAACGATACTACTCCTCAAGTGCAATGGGAGAGAATATTGCAGCAGGTCATGGATATGAAAATGTAACTAAAAATCTGATAAATGAGGTTGGAGCAACAGAGGGTACAGATGGACATCGTATAAATGTTTTCTCATCATCTTTTAATGAGGTTGGAGTTGGTTATCTTGAGGGAGGAACATATAGAAACTATACAACTCAAGATTTTGGAGCATCTGCATCATATCATGCTATTCCTGTTGGAATTCATATTCCAAAATCACCAAATTCAGGAGCCTCTGTTCAATTCAAGGCAATTTTTCATAATAGTAACTCAACAACAAAACCATCAGAGTACTATCTTTCAGTAAATAGCTCCTGTCACTCATTACAAGAGGGTGTTTCTCATAGTGATTCAGCTGGTGGTTGGTATACAGGTTCATATAGTAAATCGGTATCTCTTCCAAGTGGTTGTGTTTCATACTCATTTCAGTTTAAATTGGGTGAAACTATTTACAAATATCCAGATGTTGGCTCACTTTTAGTTGGTTCATCTTGTGATGGGATATATACAGAGACAGAACCTGTTGACTGTTTTGCAGAGAATCCATGTTCACCAAATCCATGTAATGAGGCACATAAAACAGTCTGTTCAATTGATGGAGATAGTTATGTTTGCTCCTGTGACTCTGGATATAGTTTAGAGTCTGGTGTTTGTGTTGAAACAACAACAGATTTATGTGATCCAAACCCTTGTACAGATGAACATAAAACAGTTTGCTCTCTATCTGGAGATAGTTATGTTTGTTCATGTGACTCTGGATATAAATTAGAGTCTGGTGTTTGTGTTGAGATTACAAATAATGTCTGCTTACCAAACCCTTGCACTGAGGAGAATAGAACTAAATGCACACCAAGTGGGGAGACATTTATCTGTGAGTGTAATAGTGGTTACTATTATGATTCAGAAACTTCAGGTTGTGTTTTAGATCCTTGTAGTTCAATTATTTGCCCACAAAACTCTGTTTGTAGTAGAGATTTGGAGGAGTGTTTATGTAATAGTGGCTATGAGATGAGTGGAAATAGCTGTGTTTTTGTTGGAACTGGTGGAGTTGCATCTAATAGTTCAAGTGGTTTTTGCTCATTTTCAATATCTGGTGAGTTAAGTTGGTTATTTTTTATACCAATTGTTTTAACTCTCTATTTAAGAAGAAAAAAAGAGGAAATAGTTTAATTAAAAAGAAAAAAAGAGGGTTTTTATATTTTTTTAAAAGAACCCCCACCATAAATCCTATTTTCCCCTCACCCCAACCCCTCTCCCGAAGGGCGAGGGGCTTAAAAAGATTTGGAGAGGGAGTTGAAGAAGTAAATAAAGTCTTAAATTTATTTACTAAAAAGAAAAAAGATTAAATTCCCCCTCGCCAAGTAGTGGAGAGGGGGTTAGGGGGTGAGGGTTATTGGAGAATAAAAAATAGTTAAACAAAAAAAATACTTTGTATTTTTAGGGTGCGAGTAAGAGGGGGCTAGGGGGTGAGGGTTATTTGAGTTAAAATAAAAAAAATAGGAAAAATATTTTTAAAAAGGAGAAAGGATGAAAAAACAGGGCTTTAGAATCTACAATTTAATTATCTTGGATGAAAGTGGCTCAATGGAGTCAATTAAAAAACCAACAATCTCTGGTTTTAATGAGTTAGTTCAAACAATAAAAGGGCTTCAAAAAGAGCACAAAGAGCAATCTCATTATGTATCATTTGTAACTTTTAATGGATTGGGGATAAAAACAAAACTATTTAATCAACCTGTTGAGGAGCTATCTAAAATTACAGAGAAACTTTATAACCCAGATGCAACAACACCTCTTTATGATGCAATTGGAGACTCTGTTTTAAAACTGAAACATGAGGTTTATGGTGGAGAGGATTATAAAGTTTTAGTTACTATTCTTACTGATGGTGAGGAGAATGCCTCTCAAAATTTCACAGGTAAAGAGATTAAATTGATGATTGAGAATCTACAACAAAATGGTTGGACTTTTACATATATTGGTGCAAATCAGGATGTTGTTAAAGTGGCAACAGAGTTGGCAATCCCTGTTTCAAATACTCTATCTTTCTCGGCAGATGATGAGGGAGTCTCAAAAGCTTTTGCAAAAGATAGAAAAGCAAGAGCCTCCTATGCTAAAAAAATATCCTCAAATGAGGAGGCAGAGGCAGACTATTTTGCAGATGACTCTGAATGATTTATCATCTCTTTATCTCCTCTTGCAAAAGAGAAGTATATTCCTGCTGTTCCAATAAGTGCAAATGTTAAAAATCCCCACTTGATAACTTTGAGGAAACTCTCGTTTGATATTTGATCTAAAGAGTTATCTCCAAAAAAAATAGTGAAAAATAGTGTTGCAACAGTCATGCTTACAATTTGACCAAAAACTCTCATTGTTGATGATGTTCCTGATGCTATTCCAAGCTGTGTTTTTGGAACAGAACTCATTATTGTGTTCATGTTTGGAGATGAGAAAAGTGCAAACCCCAATCCCATCCAGATTAGTGTGATTACAATTTTCCAAATAGCGGTATCTGAACTAATAAAAGAGAAAAATAGTAATCCAGAGCTACATATCGCCATTCCTGTTGTTGCAAGATATCTAGGTTGGATTTTATCTGAAAATCTTCCTGCAATTGGTGAAAATATTGCCATCACAATTGGTTGAGCAAGAAGAATAGATCCCGCCTCTCTTGGAGAGAATCTAAATGTTTTTTGCAAAAAAAGACTTAGAAGAAAAACTATTGCATAGGTTGCACTATAGTTTATTAATGCTGCAATATTTGAGAATGCAAATAGTCTGTTTTTTGTAAACATTTTACTATCAAATATAGGATCTGTTTGAAATTTTTCCCAAAACCAAAATATTATAAGAAGTGTTATCCCTGAACTCATCAGAATCCATCCAATAGGTTGTGGTATTTTCGATGAACCATAAACAAGACCCAACAGACCAAGCATATAAAGAGCCACTCCAACAGAGTCAATTTTTAGCCTACCACTATTGCCATTAGATATTTTATCCTCACCATTTTTAAAAATAGAGAAGGATAGAAAAATAATAAAGCTACCTAAAGCTGTAGATATCCAAAAAAGAGCTCTCCAACCAACATATTGAGTTATAATTCCACCAAAAAATGGACCGAAAGCCAATCCTAAATAGGTTGATGATACAGCAAATCCAATAACTCTTCCTCTATATTTCATTGGAAATGATGATACTAAAATTGCAGAGCCTGTTGTACTTGTAAAGGCAGAGCCTGCTCCCTGAATAAACCGAAATATTATAAGTCCAAATCCTGATGGTGTTATTGCACACATAATTGATGATATTGTAAATATAAGAATGCCAAGTTTAAACAGTTTAAAAACCCCAACTGTATCGGCCAATTTTCCAACAGGCAAAAGAAATATCGCTGTTGCCAATAGAAAAGATGTTACAACCCAGCTTAGCATAACAGCATGAAGCCCAAAATCTTTCTCTATTGCAGGTAGAGCAATATTTATTGATGATATTAAAAATGTTCCCATAAATGATGTTATGGAGACAACGATAAGTGTTGAAACCCTCTCTTTATTCCATTCCATATCAACCCACACATAAAAAACATAAGATACTATTCCTATATTCTTGATTTGTCAATTTAAAAAAATCTATTTTTATACTATAGTTGAGGTTTTTAAAAAACTATTTTTTATATATTTATAAAATAATATAGTTT
>JAFGXH010000333.1 GCA_016936735.1 bacterium | reverse complement strand
AATTTAATGAACAGTGGGTTTTAACCCACTGAAACTATGAGTATATTTTGTTATTTTAGGAGTTGACATGAAATTTATTACTATTTTGATAATCTGTTTAATCTCTTTTTTTATAAAAGCAGAATCAAACTACTCTGTTGATTTAAAAACAGATTTACCAATAATCACTACAACATTTGTTTTTAGCTATTTTGCTCCAAAAGTTGTAAAAACAGTTCCAGAACCAGATATTGATAAAGATGATCTAAATTTTATAGATCGTACAGTTGTTGGTAATTATAATCCTGATATTGCAACCTATTCAGATTATCTTATTGGTTCTTTAATTGGTGGGGTATTTTTATTAAATAAACTTGATACCTCTTGGGAGAACTATCTTGCTGAATCTACAATAATGTTGGAGACTTTTTTAATAAACAATTTTATCACAACTATAGCAAAATATAGTGTAAGAAGACCAAGACCATATCTTTATAGAGATGGAGCAACAGAGAAAGAGTTAACATCAATGAAAGGAAATGTCTCATTTTTTTCTGGTCACTCATCAAACTCTTTTGCAATGGCAACAGCTTTTGCAACAATATTTTCAAAAAAATTTGATAAAACTTGGCAAAAATCTATTATTTGGAGTGTTCCAATGTTAATAGCAACAACAATAGCTTTAATGCGAGTTGAGGCTGGAAAACATTTTTACACAGATATTTTTGCTGGAATGTTAGTTGGAGTCTCTGTTGGATATCTTGTTCCATATCTTCATGAAACCAAAAAAAATCCTATTATGATTGGTGGAGATTCAAAAACAGTTCAAATATCTTTTGGTGGCTCTTTTTGATTGACAAAAATTGTCACTCTACAAAAAATGTCAAACATATCCTAATTTGAGTGACAAAAATTGTCAAAAAACATAATATTTTCTGTCTTTTATAATTTTAATATGTTTGTCTTATATCAATTACTCATAATTAATTAATCATAAATTAATCAAAACTTACAATATATTGAAGTACACTATTCTTCTCTTTTTTTAATGAACAGCGTGGTTTTAACCCGCTGAAAGTATAACAAATTTTTTATTTTAATACTGTTATTATTTGAAAATAATCATTTTAAAAATTAAGAAAATAGTTTTTTATTTATTTTTTTAAAAAAATAATTTTTGGAAAATCAATTGCTTAACAATTAATGTTTTTATTAATTTCTATTGCTTGGAGGCATAATGAAAAACATGCGTAAAGGTTTTACTCTTATCGAGTTGATGATCGTTGTTGCTATTATTGGTGTTTTGGCTGCGGTTGCTATTCCTGCATACCAAGGTTATATTGCAAGAACAAAAAGAAATGCTTGTATTGAAAATGGACAAGCAGCTGTTAACTTAATTCGTGGTGAAATGGCTAAAATCTCTGCTGGTGAAGCAGTTGCAGATTCTAAAATTGTAAGTGGAGATACAGCAGTAGCAGCTTTAAATGAGGGTGGAAAAACAGATCCATATCGCCCATCTACTCCTGCATATGCAAATGGTACAACAGCAGCAGAAGTTTCATTTACTAATAAAGTATGTCAAATTCAAGTTTCAATGGATGCAGCAGCAACAAATAATGGTAGTGGTCAATTTACTGTTATTATTGCTGATAGAACAGGCACAACACAAACAAAAGTTCTTAAACAAGATGATTGATTTTATGTTTAGCTAATATAAGGCCCCTCAAAGAGGGGCTTTTTTTTTGAAAGGTGTAAAATGATGAAACAATCAAAAGGTTTTACCCTTATTGAATTAATGATAGTTGTTGCAATTATTGGTGTTTTAGCTGCGGTTGCCATTCCAGCATATCAAGGTTATATTAAAAGATCAAAACAGAATGCTTGTATAGAGAATACATTAGCAGCTCATAATATAATAAGAAATGAGATGTCCAAAATATCAGGAGGAGATGATCCAAGTGTTACTAAACTAGCAAATTTAACAACACTTCTAGATGCCTTAAATGAAGGAAGTAAAACAGATCCATTTAATGCAGGTAATAATGCTTATGCTTCTGGAACAGATGCAAGTAAAGTCTCTTTTTCTGGGAAAAGTTGCCAAGTTCAAATAACACAAGATGTTGCTCCTGCAATAAATGGTAGTGGTCAATATACTGTTATTGGTGTGAATCGTTCAGGTATAACAGAATCAGTTGTAGTAATTCAAGATAATTAAAATCATACTTTATATTTTTATTAAAAGTTTTGCAATATGAAAAATGTTTTCTCTATTCAAGTATTTGAAGTGTAGGTGATATTTTAAATGAGGCCTCTGTTTTTGCTTTTAGCTCATCTAATGTTATATCTTTGGCTAATTCTGTTAAAATCATCTCTCCATTTTCAAAAACAAATCTTGCAAAATCGGTAAAAACCTCAGATACAACAGATTTTCCCGTTAATGGAAGTGTGCAATTTTTCAGAATTTTTGATTTACCATCAGGGCTTGTATGTTGCATCATGACAATAACTCTTTTTGCACCTGCAACTAAATCCATTGCACCACCCATTCCTTTTACTAATTTTCCAGGAATTTTCCAATTCGCAATATTTCCATATTGATCAACCTCCATTCCACCAAGAATTGTTAAATCAATATGCCCACCTCGAATCATTGAAAAAGCCTCAACAGAATCAACTATTGCTGCTCCTGGTAAAGTTGTTACTGTCTGTTTACTTGCATTTGTTAAATCTGCATCCACCTCATTTTCAGTTGGATAACCCCCTAATCCTAATATTCCATTCTCAGTTTGAAATGTTACATCAATTTCAGGAGAGATATAGTTTGCAACTAAACTAGGCATACCAATCCCTAAATTTACATAGGTTCCAGATTTAACCTCTTTAGCAACTCTATTTGCAAGTTGCTCTTTTGTTAATGGCATAATAACCTCCAAATATCTATTTTTTCAATGTTAATCTCTCTATTTTTTTTTCAAAAAATTCACCTTTCACAAGTCGTTGAACATAGATTCCAGGTGTATCTATCTCATTTGGATCTAATTCACCAGCAGGAACAATCTCCTCCACCTCTGCTATTGTTATTTTACCTGCTGTTGCCATAACTGGATTAAAATTTTTAGCAGTTTTTCTATAAACTAAATTCCCTTTAGTATCTGCTTTCCAAGCTTTTACAAAGGCAAAGTCAGCACCTAAAGCCTCTTCAAGAATATACTCTTTTCCATTAATAACTCTTACCTCTTTTCCCTCTGCAACCTCTGTTCCAACCCCAACAGGTGAGTAAAATGCTGGAATTCCAACACCTTGAGCTCTCATTCTCTCTGCAAAAGTTCCTTGAGGGATTAAATCTATCTCTATTTCACCATTAAAGTATTGTCTTTCAACCTCTTTATTCTCTCCAATATATGATGCAATCATTGATTTTACCCTTTTTGCATCAATTAGTTTACCAACTCCATATCCATCAATATGAGCTGTAAGAGTTATAAGGTTGAGTTTATCTGAACCACTATTATATAGTGCTCGTAATAGATTCTCTGCAATTCCACAAATTCCAAATCCACCAATCATGATAGTTGAACCACTTACAACATCTTTTATTACCTCTGTTGATGATTCATATATTTTTACCATAAATACTCCTAAATTTAATACAAAATTTTCTGTTTTTTTAGTAAAAAATAGCTTTTAATTTTTTTTGTTAATATAAAAATTGTAACTATCTTTCAATTGAGATTGCAGTTGCTTCACCACCACCAATACAAAGAGATGCAACACCTTTTTTTAAATCATCTCTTATCATTTGATAGAGCATTGTTACAATAATTCTGGCTCCAGATGCTCCAATTGGATGACCTAATGCTACTGCTCCACCATTAATATTTATTTTATCTGGGTTTAGTTGAGCCTCTTTTATAACTGCAAGAGATTGAACGGAGAATGCCTCATTTAGTTCAAAAATCTCAACATCATCTTTATTCCAATCACTTTTTTTAAGTAGTTTTTCAATAGCAAAAGCAGGAGCTGTTGTAAACCATTCAGGTTCATGAGCATAGGATGTCCAATTTTTAAGTGTTCCTAATATTGGTAATCCAAGCTCTAATGCCCTCTCTTTTGATGCTAATACAAGAGCTGCTGCACCATCATTGAGAGATGAGGCATTTGCAGCTGTAACTGTTCCATCTTTTTTGAATACAGGTTTTAATGATGATATTTTATCAAAATTAACTTTAAGTGGTTCTTCATCCTCTGATATAATTTGAACCCCTTTTCTTGTTGATATCTCAATTGGTGTTATTTCAGATATAAAAACTCCATCTGAAATTGCTTTTTGAGCCTTTTGATATGATGATATCGCAAATTTATCCTGCATATCTCTTGTTATTCCATATTTATCAGCACACATCTCTGCAGCTGAACCCATATGAAAATTATGATATGGATCCCATAAACCATCTTTTATCATAAGATCAACAAGCTCTGTATTTCCCATTTTGAATCCATCTCTACTTCCAAGAAGAGCATGTGGGGATTGAGACATATTCTCCATTCCACCAGCAACAGCTATATCAATCTCTCCAAGAGCAATTTGAGCCGCAGCAATCATAACTGATTTCATCCCAGAACCACAAACTTTATGAATTGTTGTACATGGTGTTTTTGCTGGAACTCCTGCATATATTGCTGCTTGACGAGCTGGTGCTTGACCAGTTCCAGCTTGTAAAACCATTCCCATATAAACCTCTTCAATAAGGTTTTCAGAAACTCCAGCTCTTTTTATTGCCTCTTTAATAACTGCTGCACCAAGTTTTACTGCAGGAACAGAGGATAATACACCTCCAAAACTACCAATAGCTGTTCTAGCTCCAGCACAGATAACAACCTCTCTCATAACTCTCCTTTTAAACAATTATTAAAACCATATATGAATAGTGCTATCAAAAATTTGGTTTAAATGCAACAAAATAGGGCTATTTTAAATATCTTCTATTTTATTTAACATTTTCGTCAAAAAATATCTAATAATTTGATAAAATACAATATTGTATAGAAAATAGTTGACTCTTTTTATAAAAAATTTTATAACCAATGTTGTTGTTGTAAAGAGGTTGATGATGTCAAAAAAAGAGGATTTTAGAGATAAAGAGAAGGATATTTTTAGAACAGATGAACCAGCTCCAAGTAAAGAGCATGGATTAATGATAAAAATAGATTCTCATCTTGATAGAGTGACTGCTGATATTAATAACTACACCAATCTGTTAGGCTCTTTAGAGAGAAAACTTTTTTTGAACTCTGTATTAAGTTATATAATATTTTTAATACTTGTAATTGGTTTATCATATCTTGTTTTTAAAGAGAGAAATAGATCTCTTGTAAATGAGAATGCTCTTTTAAAAACAACAATTTCTCAAAATTCAGCAAAAATAACAGAGCTTAATGATAGAATAAGTGGCTATAAAACAACAACACAAAAAACAGAGACACTTCTTGAGGAGTTCTCTAATACAACATCTGACCCTAAAAAACTTGTTGATGATTATGAGGCTTTAGATAAACAGTTTTTCTCAAAAGTAGAGATATCTTTTTTTCAAGAGAAAATAAATAAACTAAAATTGGATTTAAGTGTTCGCTTTTATGAAAATGGAAAAAACTTTTTTGAATCTAATGCATATTCAAAGGCTGTTTCTGAATTTACAGAGTCTTTAAAATATAACCCTAAAAATCCATATATTAATGAGATTAATTTTTTTATGGGTATCTCATATTTGAGAATGAAAAAATATAGTGAATGTATACCATACCTTGAGAAAGCTATGGTAAATAATTTTGATAGAAATAAAGCTGATGATATTCTATTTTATCTTGGAAATGCCTATGAACATCTTTCAAATAATATAAAAGCTAAAGAGTATTACAAAAAAATTATTGAGCAATACTCAACAGGGGATAAATATTGGGAAGCTAAAAAAAGATGGGCTCAAATTGAGAAAAAATAGGATAAATATTGCTGATAAATACTTTACCTCTAACTATTAATAAATCATGAAAAAACAGATTGTAATAATTGGTACAGATCCAATTGCTTTTCAAATAGCAAAAACTCTTTGTGAGGAGCCTAATAGTGATGTCTATATTATAGAGTCATCAGAATCCAGATATAATGAGATAAATGATATATTAGATGCTGTTGTTATATTAGGGTATGAGGCTAATCCTGAGATTCTAAAAGCTGCAAATATAGAAAAAGCAGATATACTTCTTGCTTTACATAAATTTGATTCTATAAATATAACAGTAAGTCTTATAGCAAAACACTATAATCCTAAAATAAAAATAATAGGAACAATTGATAGTCTTTCCTATGAAAACTACTTCTCTTTTTTTCAGGATGATAAAGCAATTATAGACTATCTTGTTAGTCCAGAGCTTATATCTGCAGAGACAACACTACAATTTGTAAAACATCCCTCTATAATTGATTATAAAACTGTACTAAAGGGAAAATTTGTAATATTGGGAATTGAGATAAAAAATGGACATAATTTTATATCTAAAAAACTTTTTGAGGTTAAAAAAGAGGGAGTTTTACTCTCAATGTTGATTGTTTCAATGATGAAAAATGGAGAGATGATTATTCCTTATGGAGATACAGTTATTGAGGCTGGAGATATATTATATATTTTAGCTCCTAAAAAAAATTCAAAATCTATTTTTGAATTTTTCTGTATATTAAAAGAGGAGACAGAAAAAATATTAATAGGGGGTGGAGGAAGATATGCAAGAGCATTTCTAGAGGCCTCTAGAAATAAGGGATTTAAAATAACAGTTTTAGAGCATGATAAAATTGCAATTGATAAAATAAAGCATAGATTTCCTGATGTTGAGGTTATTGATGCTGATGTTAGAAATCTTGATAGTATGGAACAGAGGGAGATTTTTTCTGCAGATTACTATCTAGCAATGACAGATAATGAGTATGTTAATTTTGTTAGTTCTGTTTATGCTAAACAGATAGGAAAAATGCATGTTATTGCCCTTGCATATCAGAAAGATCAAATTGATGCACTTAAAAGACATAATATTCATATTACGGTAAATCCTAAAAGTTTAATAATTGGAAAAATTCACCAATATCTACACACAGATAGTGTTATCTCAATAATATCTCTTTGGAATGAGCAGGTTCAGATGTCTGAAATTATTGTTCCAAGTGGTTGTTTATATCTATCAAAACCTCTAAAAGAGTTGATTTTAGAAGAGGGGGTTTTGATAGGTGTTGTTGAGCATAATGGTTCTGCTCATATTGCTGATGGAAATACTATAATTCATGAAGGGGATAAGATATTAGTTTTTGCAAAACAGAAAAAACTAGATATATTTTTAAAAAGTTTTTTTTAAGAGGTTTTTATGGCAAAATCAGAGGGAATAAATAGGTTATTTGATCCTATTTCAGAGATAAAAACAGAGATACTTGAGAGATTTCCATACTCAATGAAAGATGTGGTATATACTCCTGAAAGTAGTGATTCTCATTGTGAAATTATTGAAGATAATGATTCTATAAAGCTAAAGCAGAGTGTGACTTATGAAACAAGAGAGTTAGCCGCAGTTTGTCCTTTTTCAGGTCTTCCTGATCAAGCAATTCTAAAAGTTACATATATTCCAAATAGATATGTTTTAGAATTAAAATCATTTAAATACTATCTCATAAGTTTTAGAAATGTTGGTATTTATCAGGAGCATTTAACACAACGAATTTATAAAGATTTAAAAAATGTTTTAGAACCAGAGTTTTTAGAGATTACAACTATTTATAATACAAGAGGTGGAATAGACTCTATTTCAAAAATCTCCTCATCTGAACAGTAGATTTCATAATAATAGTATCAAAAATATTTTTATACTCTAATTTATTTATAAAAAATAGTAAAATTTACTTGATTTTTAAATAGCTTTAATATAAATATTTTTGATTTTTGAGAAGTTTGGAGGCTTCATGTTTTATAAAATAGCTTTTCCTATTATTCTTTTACTATTCTCAAATATTTTTATGACATTTGCTTGGTATGGTCATCTCAAATATAAACAGACATCCATTATTTTAGTAATTTTAATAAGCTGGGGAATTGCTTTTTTTGAATATTGTCTTCAGGTTCCTGCAAATAGAATAGGACACTCTTACTATTCTGCAGCAGAGTTAAAAATAGTTCAAGAGGTTATAACTCTTGTTGTATTTTCAGTTTTTTCAATTTTTTTTCTAAAAGAGAATCTAAAATGGAATCATATTGCTGCATTCTGCTGTATACTAATGGCAATTTTATTTATATTTATTCCTAAAAAATAGAGAAAAATAGTTAGCTAAAATCTACACTAAAAAGAGAGTTATTTTTATAAAATTTTTTAGCCTCTTGTTGAGCATTTAAAAGTAATTCAGAGATTTTCTCTTTTGAATAATCCTCAAAACCGAATTGAATAACCTCTCCTATAACATTTGTTGTATTGCTTTCAAAAAGGGTTCCAGAATCAACCATGTATAGATAAAAATTATATTTGATATCTCCACTTTCATCTTCAACATCCCAAGTTTCAAGATGAAAAAGAGTAATCTCCTCATCATAACTCTCATCATCCTCATCACACAAAAGTTTTTCAAGAGGATACTCTTCACCATGATAGAGTTTACTTACAACTAATAGTTGCTCTTTCTGAATAGTTGTTAATTGATCAATATTTTCTGGATAATAAGGGTTTGTGAATTTTAGTTTCATAATAATACTCCTAAAATTATCGAATTTTTGTTATTTAAATTTATAAATCACAACAATAAAATATTGTATCATATATTATATGAAATAATAAATCTAAATAGTTTATAAAATTTGTTATTTTTATATTTTTTATAAATAATAAAGGGGAGGCTTGATTTT